>CAZPCR010000528.1:0-2394 GCA_964585035.1 uncultured Anaerolineaceae bacterium | reverse complement strand
AGCAGTATGGTGTCGGCATCGATAGCCAGGATGATCTCTGCCTGGGACCTTTCGATACCGAAATTAAGTGCCTGCCCCTTGCCTTCGTTCGTTTTCCGGTAGGCATGGACCATTGGGTTGGAGCCGAACAACTCGAGAATGCGTTCGTAGGTATGATCGGTGGAACCATCGTCGACAACGATGATGTCGAGGCCTGGGTAGGCCAGTTGGAGCAGAGAGTTGATGGTCTTGTCGATGACCCTGGTCTCGTTGTGCGCCGGTACAATGACACTTAAGGTGGGATGATAGTCCGGCGGATAATGTGCGAGGCGGGCCCGCCGCCTTTCAACAAGCGCCAGCGCCGCTATAAATATAAACCTCAAAACTCCGAGGGCGATGCCGATGATGAAGAAGGTCGTGAGAAAGGCGTTCATGCCACTTGTGGCCTGGAAGCCGAGATTATTGAAGCTTGCCAGGAACCTTTCGCCGGGTGAAATCACCGGCATGACCTGGTCACGCGACAAGCCGATCAGGTCGGAGACGGTGACGAGTTGATAACCGCGAGCGCGCAGCTGCTGGATGATGATGGGCAGTGCGGCAATGGTCTGTGCGCGGTTGCCTCCGCCGTCGTGCAGAAGAACCACATTGCCCACACCGCTGGCGGCCTGGGTGAGGATGGATGACACGATGTTATCCACGCCGGGAGACAAATAGTCGGCGGGGTCGATCTGCATGCCGATAGTATAGTAGCCGAGCTGGCCGGTGAGCAGCAGAGGCCTGACCTGATCGGGCGATGAAGGTTCGACATCTTCGGCATAAGGCGGGCGAAACAGCACCGAGCGGCGGCCTACTACACTTTCAAAGAGGCGCTGGGTCGCGTTGAGCTCAATGTTTAATTGCTCTTGTGGGATCGTAGAAATATCCGGATGGGTGAAGGTATGGTTTCCGACCTCGTTGCCTTCATTGACGATCCGTTGAAGCAAACCCGGATTCAAGTCGGCGCTTGCGCCGATGATAAAGAAGGTGGCGTGCGCATTGTATTGCTTCAATATATCCAGAATCTGCGGAGTCCATTTAGGATCGGGGCCATCGTCGAAGGTGAGCGCTATCTTCTTCGGGTCATTCCCTCCCCAACGCGTAATCTCATAAGGAGACGGATACGAAATATATTGTTCACCTGTGATCAGGTTGTTCCGGCTGTCGAAGGTGATGGCGCGCTGGCCGCTTTTCGGGATGGACGTTAATTTCAGGACTTCACCGGTCCCCAAATAGAGAACGTCGTAACCGTATTGGAAATTAGATAATGAATCGGAGATATTTTTATCGAGATTGGAACGGTTAGCGAGCACCTGCCAGATGGATGGGTCTTCCGAACCCATGCGCCAGAGTGCAAAACCGCGGATGTTGTACTGGTGTGTGGCGGCTATCTGATCGAAGGCGGAAAGGGCATCCAAGTACCAGACGTGGTGAAGCAGACCGGTGTTATCGGTATAGTCGAAGGTTGAATTAAGCGCGAGCGGGTCGAGACGAATAGCCGCATTGTAGTTCTCGGCGGTCTGGATCGCCTGCTGGAACGAATCTTCAACACCTTTATTGGGCGCCGGCCAGTCATATCCATAATTACCGATGCCGACCACATACTTGGAGGGGTCCACTTCGGCGAAGCGGGTCGCCAGCTCATTCGCGAACCACTGCTGCGAGGCAACCGAACCCGGATCACTGCCATCCCAATGCTCATCATAGGTCATCAGGATCAAATAATCGTTGTATCGAGCCAGACTCACGTAATCATAATCATTATCATCGGCGGGCACGGACTGGGATACTTCCAGGTTAAGCGGATGGAACTGTGAATACAACTCGCGCATGAATTTTGTCAGGTCCGGCTGGCTGGCGGTGGGTACATTTTCAAAGTCGATGCTGACGCCCTGGTAATGATTGGTCTGAACATAAGAGAGCAGCGATTTTATGGTTTGTGCGCGGGCGGCGGGGTCGGCCAGCATCTGGCCGAGCATGTCGCCTTCCCAGGATTGGGTGTCGTTATTGTAGTTGTTAATCAGAGGCATGATCGGAAGATCTGGGCGGCTCGATTTAATGAAGTCAAGCGCCAATTGCTGCCGCACGGTATCGTCGGGGGCGATGTTGCCGGTTGCGTCGGCGAGATGGAGCCATTCCGGGATCAGTTTATCGATATGGGTGATGTTTTGTTTGAGGGAGGTCAGACTGTTGTCATCCCAATTGACATAAAAGCCGATCACTTGCGTGTTGGCGGGAGCGGCGGGAGAGGCAGGACTGAAGGTAGGTGCAGCCGTTGGCAAGGGCGTTGGAGTGGAGGCGGCGCCACCGACAGCTGGAAAGGAGGTTGCGCTTTCAGAATGACCGGGAAGTGAAGTACCGACTAAAACCGGGTTTTTC
>CAZPCR010000527.1:0-2407 GCA_964585035.1 uncultured Anaerolineaceae bacterium | reverse complement strand
GTGCCAAGGTTTCCCGGGTCGCGGATTTGGTCAGGTATAAGAATAAAGTTTGGGGGTTGCGGAAATGGGAGTTGGAGGTCGTTCAAGACAGCCAGGATGCCCTGCGGGGTCTCGGTTTCACTCAATGAACCTAGTAATCTGCTTTCCACTTCCTCTATTTCAACGCCTTTATCTTCCAACTTCTTTATTAACTCTCTCCCCCGCTCGTTCAATTCATCCGTATACAATACCAAGCGCATCTGACAATTGGCGGCGTACGCTTCTTCCACGAGCCGTACGCCTTCGGCTAAAAATGCACCGGCTTCGCGTCGTTCTTTCGGACGGCCCGCAAGCGCACGCACCAATTTGATCCTGGAGTTTTGAGACGAAGTGATCATAAAATTTTTGATTTTAGATTGTTGATTTTAGAGTGATGAACCGCCAATCGTTAATCATCGATTCAGCTGCGAGGTCCAGGCTCTCATGAACGCATTGATCGTCGATTCGTCGAACAAGACCAGCTTAACCAACCTGATCCCGGACTTGTGAAACGAGAAGTAATTTTCGATGGCGGAAAACATCACGCCTGCGGCACGCTCTTTCGGGAAGCCAAAGATGCCCGTGGATATTGCCGGGAATGAAATGGAGGAACACTTAAGTGCCTCTGCCACTTCAAGTGACCCGTTAATGGCTGCCGCTAATTTTGCATCTTCGTCGCCATCGCCCCACACCGGACCCACAGCATGGATCACATACTTTGCAGCCAGGTTCCCGCCGGAGGTCCAGGCGGGCTGGGGGTGAGAGACCGTTCCATTCTTATGGACCCAGGCGTCCGATTCTTTTTGTATGGTCGGACCGCCCTGCCGGACGATCGCACCTGCTACACCCGCACCGTGTTGCAAATATTCATTGGCCGCGTTGACGATCGCCTCCGTCGTCTCTGCGGTTATGTCGCCCTGCGCGATCTGGATGGTCTGGCCGGTGGGAAGAACGCGTTCGACAAGAACGTTATTCACACGATTATTTTACTCTGTTAAAACATAAAGGGACGACCAACCGATCGTCCCTTTATGTTTTAATTTTTATATATTTATTTTGTCTGGGTCACGACTGCGGCGAAGGCTCTGGGGTCGCGCACGGCGATATCGGCCAGCATCTTGCGGTTGAGTGTGATATTCGCTTTCTTCAATGCTGCTATTAACCGGCTGTAAGTGGTGCCGTTCAGCCGGGCAGCCGCATTGATGCGGGCGATCCACAGCTTCCGCAGGTCACGTTTGCGGACACGGCGGTCGCGGGTCGCATACCACAGGCTCTTCAGCATGGCCTCGTTGGCGCGCTTAAAGAGGAAGTGCTTTGCGCCGCGCTGTCCCTTCGTGATCTTTAAAACTTTCTTGTGACGACGGTGCCCGAATGGGCCACCCTTGATACGTGTCATTACTGCCTCCTGCGAACCCTGGGGCGTCGGCGGTTTACGCCAGTTGCATACACCCAAAAGCTGCAATCAATATTTGGATACGACGGGCCGTGTGTTCACCGCAGAAACACAAGTGTGGTGAACGATACGGCGTTATTATTTCATGTTCGGGGCCAGGCGCTTTACATTCTTGATGATGCTGCTTCCCTTAACGGGTTGCATCTCAGAAAGTAAGGCCTTTGTCCGCTTTGAAGTGCGGCGGCGCATATGGCTCTTGCCGCCTTTCGTGCGCATGAGCTTGCCAGAACCGGTCAGGCGGAATCGCTTGGAAGTCGCCTTGTGGGTCTTGAGCTTTAGTTTGCCACCAGCTTTTGCTTTGCGAGGCACAGCTGCTTACTCCTTTCAGACAAAATTAACCGCGAGGATCAATTATACCCCGCGGACATTAACATCGTTGGGCTTGCACATGTTTTGAGTCGCCGTCCGGCGGCCCTGAGCGAATCTATTCTTTCGCTTCTGTTTTGACTTCAGCCGGACTATCGGCTTTTTCCTTTTTCTTGACTGCCGGTTTCCCCGGCGCCAACACCACCAGCATCGTCCGCCCTTCCATCATGGGCGCCTGTTCGATGATGCTAATGTCGGCCAGCGACTGGGCGATCTCTCTCAAATCTTCGAGTGCGATTTCCGGGTAATCCATTTCGCGGCCGCGGAACTTTATCGTCACGCGCACCTTATGTCCCTGCGAAAGCCAGCGGCGGGCATCGTCCACTTTGAAACCGCGATGGGCTTCGTTCGTCTTTGGACGCAGGCGGATTTCCTTGACCTCGATCTTAGTCTGCGATTTCTTGGCTTCGCGTTCTTTCTTGGCTTTTTCGTAAATGAACTTGCCAAAATCCATTACACGGCAGACGGGTGGGGTTGCCCCGGATGAAACTTCCACCAGATCCAACTCGGCATCGCGTGCGATCTGCAGGGCTTGCTTGATGGGAACGACTCCGACGTTTCCGCCGTCTG
>CAZPCR010000526.1:0-2411 GCA_964585035.1 uncultured Anaerolineaceae bacterium | reverse complement strand
AATTACTTGTATTGAAATAACTCTCATAATGATGGATATCGATGATATCGGTGCTCACCTTATCCACAAAAAATGGCGGGCAGGTGCAGGTATCACACCCGGGAGTGACAAGGAATTTCTCAAGGTCGCCGCCCAGGTAATAGGTGTATTCACGCGGGTCGGCAAAATTAAAAATATAATAGGAATGGTACATGCGGGTAATGTGTTCATCAAAGTACCGGCCTGATCGTACCGGGCCGACCTGGCTGGCATTGTTGCCGTAAAAAATGCCTATAAAGCGCGTATCCAGCCATTCGATATAATACTCATAGACCACGTCCGCCGAATTCAATCCGAATTGAGGCCTGATCAAACGCGGATAATTTGAGATCTTGATCGCAAGTGGGCGCCGGTTAAGTAACGCAGGATCGGAGGGAGGCAGCCCCGTCAGTGGGTTAAGCACCAGTGGGGAATAATCAATGCCTGCCGAGGGTGTGGAAACTTGTGGAATAACCTGGGAGCCGTTCCGGATCGAAACGGTTGGATAAGGGGTAAAGGTCGCGGCTGGAAGTTGTGTATTGGAAAGTTTAATGACGGAGTTATTCATTCCAGGTTGAAAAGGAGTTGGCGAAGGACTGGTTTCTGGGATGGATAGCACAACCGGGACCGAAACAGGAACTGGTGCGCAGGAAGACATCAAGCAAAACGCAAACACATATAAGGTCAGCGTAAAGCGGCGACGAAGCATAATCATTATGATTGTACCAAACCACCGGTTAGGCAGCATAGCGATTGGCTCTCAAACCTTTTCTAATAACTATAACATGTTACCGCCCTTCTTAACCCCCCCGTAAGAAAGGGAGGTTTGCAGGGCCCACGCCCTGCACACGTCCATTTCTTCCGTAGAAGGTCCAGTTAGCCACCCATGTTTATACTGATCGCTACATTGCTTCTCATTGCAACGGCTTTAATGCTGGTGCTTATCCATATCGTTCGACCCCAATTTCGATATGCCTGGTTGACGGCGGTCGGGTTGGTATTTCTGGTATGGATTAGCGTTATCTTTTGGTGGTCTCAACTCCCACTATCCGTCACTTTACCTCCATGGCAGCCGGCCGATCTGTTTTCAACCCCGTCAGTGTTTTCGGCTGACCACTTCTCATGGCCTTATGCGCTGAGTTTGGTCACATTGACTCTCGCGATCTTGTTAACTGCCTCAACGCGTGAAGGCTTTCCCGATTATTACGGCTGGGCCGTCTCATTAACCTTGTGCGGGCTGGGGTTGTTGGCCGTGACTGCCAACAACCCGCTCACATTGGTTTTAGTGTGGGCGGGGCTCGATCTTGCAGAAGTAATCACAATGCTGAGATCGGTGAGCGAACGGGGCCCAAGCGAACGCACGGTCATCGCATTTTCAGTTCGTGCAGGGGGGATTGTCTTGGTTTTACTGGCACAGGTCGTAGGCAGCACGAATGGTAAACCTGTTGATTTCGCATCAATGTCCCCGCAGGCCGGATTGCTGCTCTTGGCCGCCGCCGGACTGCGCCTCGGCGTTCTACCCCTCCACCTGCCGTATAGTTCTGAATCATCATTGCGCCGCGGGTTGGGCACAATGCTAAGACTTGTTTCTGCCGCCGCGAGTCTTGTCTTGCTGGCTCATATACCGTTCAAAAGTCTGGCATCCCCACTAACCCCGGTCCTTCTGGTTTTTTCTGGCATCGCCGCACTTTTCGGAGGCTGGATGTGGCTGCGCGCACCCGATGAACTCACCGGCCGGCCTTTCTGGATAATCGGTCTCGGCAGCCTGGCGATGGCATCGGCCTTGCATGGTAATCCCGCGGGAGCCGCCGCCTGGGGCATAGCTCTTATTCTGGCAGGCAGCACGTTATTCCTGGCGTCGGCCCAACAAATGTGGTTTAACCGAATTTTGCTGGTAGGTGCCTGGTCAATATCCTCCCTGCCCTTTTCCCTGACTGCTTCCGGCTGGCAGAACAACTCAGGCACATTCGACTTTCTTTTGCCTATATTTATTATTACGCAATCTTTATTGATCGCCGGATTTGTCCGGCACGCCTTGCGCACTTCAACACGGGCTTCGTTGGAATCTCAGCCTGTCTGGGTTAAAAGGGTCTATCCGGCTGGGATCGGGTTATTGATTTTAGTTCAACTCGTGCTTGGGTTTTTAGATTGGAATGGTGCTCTACAATTTTCAGATTGGATCCCCGGCCTTCTGGCTTCTTGCTTAAGCCTGGGGTTATTATGGGCGATACCTCGTTTTCCGGTGCTTAATCCTGTTCCCGCCCGCTGGCTGCAGCCGGGGTCCACCTTACGAATTTACCAGCCTTATCAAAATATTTGGGCCTTCTATCGCTGGTTGGGCGGAGTCAGCGAGACTATCTCTGAAATATTGGAAGGCGAAGGCGGGATTATGT
>CAZPCR010000525.1:0-2413 GCA_964585035.1 uncultured Anaerolineaceae bacterium | reverse complement strand
GTAACTGATGAGCGCATAAATATTGGTGTATTGGCTTTTAATCAAGATGAGGTTGAAGTGAAGTTTACGCCTAATTGGGTTCGGGTTAGGAGATTTGCTGGTAGTGAAATTTCTTTTCTGAAAGAAGTAGTAAAAGAGATCGAAGAAGCGGCTTCTGAAAATTTGGTTCTTCCTAGTTTGGAAAGAGGTCCACAGCTCAATGAATTCATAATTGAGAAAATGGTTAGTGAGTGGTCGAATTCTGTTCAATTTACAGATGTACGTGCATCATTAAAGCCTGTAAAGGACTTGATCAAGAGCATTAGCATACAATTTCTCGTTCAACCAATTCAGCATGAACGAGAATATCGTGATCGCATGGTAGCAGTGAAAATTGGTAAAGGCTTTATGCGTGATGCATTAGAAGAAAAAATGGGTAAAGAGAAGGCATCACATTTTCTTCATACACAACATGATGTATTAGGTAAGTATGGCCCGCATACATTTGATGCGGTGATTGCAAATGGCACTCCTTATGCAGCTCTACAGGCAGTCTCATTTGAGCTACCTGTGGCTACCGAACTTGATCAATTAGTCGACGCCTTGGCTTTCAAAATTTCTGATGTTCGACAAGTTCAGCCTAAAATGCCAATAGGGGTATTAGCATTGCCCCCTAAGTCTTCCTCACAGGGAAGAGCCAAAAAGATTTATGATCGAGCGTTATTGACCTATGATGGCTTGAAAGCTACAGTCATAAATGAACACATTGCTAAAAAATGGATGCGTGAACAAGTAAACCAAATCCCGATATCGGATGATAATAAATAAATTTTAAGCCCAGCGAATAAGCTGGGCTTTTGTTTTGAAGTAACATTTTCGCAAACTAAATCAGAAAACGGATTTGTTTAATAGTTTTTATAAATAATGCTCCTATAGATAACCAATGTCAACTATAAGTCGCCTTGAATTCTTCTTCTAATCGTTGTTTATAGGCGTCTGTTAATGCCCTAACATTTCCTAATTCGTCTTCTAGTTTCTTAATATCGTTTTTCCATTCGTCCTTCCAATGGTTTTCTTGTGGTTCGGAATTAATCAAAGTCCGTTCTTCTTGTAACTGGATACTCAATGTATAAATTTCATCAAGTTTATTAATGATTGGGTTCGCCCCGATATATAAGTCTTTAGGTACAAGAACGCGAAAGTGTGGGCGTAGATCCAATTTTGCAATTTCTTCCAGAAGATTAGGCCAACGTTGCCGAATTTCGCCACGATCTTCCCTATACGGAGATGAAAGGACAATAGCCCTATTTACAGCGCGGTCAATTGGGTCAATCCAATCCAAAACTAACCCTAAGGCTTCGCGTCGATCTTGAAGATATTTATCTTTCTTTTGCTGTTTCCATTTTTGATCTTCAATCGTACGGGTAGTAAGATATGTAATGATTCCACCAACTATCACACCCAAAAGAGTTGCAAGTAATGTTGGAAAAATCGGACTCCAAAAACTCGGCACTTTAGAAGTATATCAGTTTCCTTTTTTTAAGTGGATATCGGTTTTAAAAGGGATGCTGTGTGTATATCGAGGCGCCTCTGGATAGGCTCGTGCTGCAAGTCGGGTTGATGTAATAGCTAAGTTGCATTATCGCTAAGCGTGCTGGCGATCTTCTCTAAGAAGGGTTTGATACGCCAGTAGCCTTTTTTGGCTTGCGCAAGCTCAACTTCGATTTGCTTCTCAGCCTCCGTCTCGATATGTGCAAGGTTACGTAGTTCATATATGTGCTTAATGTCTTCGGCGTAGGCTTCGTCGATGAAGCCGATACGCACACCACAGTCAACTTTGTTTTTGAATGGAATGTCCTTGCGTTGGGTCTTGTTGTCGCGGTACACGCAAGTAAAAAGTTCTTCTTCCGCATACTTCATTTTCGTTTGATTGCCTAATGCGCTTACAGGCTTATAAGCTTTGTGTGTTAGTAGTGTTTTGACTTCTTTGTGTAAGGCGTAACGATTCCAAAGTAGGTACGAAATGACGGCCTCATAGATTGAGGCATACTGCAAAATCTGAAACTTTACGAAAGGGTGGATTTCGTCTCCAGCAGCCTGCAGAGCTTCCATGAGCTTTGCTACATATCTTGCTGAATAGAACGCACGGCCAAGCCTGCTTCTCAGTTCTTCATCTGAAATGAATGAAAACTGATCTATGTGCCATTGCAGACCACCGGGCAAATCCTGTTTACAGTAAGTGTGAATGGCATTTCGGAGGGTCTCGTTTAAAGGCATAAGTATCGCGGTCTAACTTTTAGCTTTAGGTATATCTTTGATGTAAATGTTTTCATCAATTCTAAATGATGGTAGAGAATTGTATGCTGTATGTATATCGAGGCGCCCTTGGAGAGGCTCGAACTCTCGCTTTCGGCTCCGGAGGCCGACGCTCTAT
>CAZPCR010000524.1:0-2413 GCA_964585035.1 uncultured Anaerolineaceae bacterium | reverse complement strand
GGATCACGAAGCATAACATCCCCGTTCTTGTTTTAAGGGGACCCCGGAGCGTAGCGTAGGGGGGTAGGGGTGGGGTCCTTGTGGAATAGATACCGATCATTTCTATAACCAAGGAGTATAAAATGATTCAATCAGCCTCTTTCTCCCCTCCCTTTATTCCCGATGATGCTCCGGCCTCCGGACCCATCTTCACCGACCTACCCAATTGGCGGCCTGAAGGTTCTCCCAAGCATCACATCTACCAGCAGTACTTTACACCCGCCGAACGACGTATGTTGGACGCTGTTCCACCCGATGACGTGACCAGCGAGATACTGCTTCTGCGGGTCCTGCTCGCGCGTTCCTTCGCCCAGGTCCCGCGCACCCCTGCCGCTAAAAAGCGCTCTCCCCTCACTATGAAATTTAACATTGACTTGTTGACCACCTTCAGCCGTGTTGGGATCGTCATCGGCGGCCTCGTCGCCCTTCAGAACAAATTGCATAATCTGAAGGATACGGTGGGCGATATTATCTTGCAAGCCCTCAGTGAATTGGATCCCCATCAAGAGTTATGAGCTTTGTCTTTCACCTCGGGAGGGGCGGAGCGGATGCACTCTCTTCTTTTTCCCTTCGCGCCCTTCGTGGTTAATATTTTCCATCTTCTCAAGGAGTTGATATGAAAAAGAAACGTGGTGCCCAGCCTGGAAATAATAATGCCCTCCAACACGGCTTGTATTCAGCCGCCTTCAAAGCCGAAGAAAACCGCCTCTTGGGCGAGTCATCGGCAACCGACCTTACCGCCGAGATCGAGCTTATCCGCGTAATGAATACTCGTTTCCTCGAATCCCTGCAAACCGGCCAGCCGCTCGATCCTGAAACCCAGATGTCTGCACTGCGCGTCGTCACCCTCAGTTCCCAGGCCATCATGGGCCTTATCCGTCTTCAATCCCAGCGCACCGTGGCAAATAAGGAAATGGATGACATCATGCGCCAGATTGCCTCCCTACCCGACGATGAGCCTGATGATGACTAAACCGCAGGCCTTATCGAGACCTTGGCAGTAAGTTCCCGCCTAACCATTCGTTCCTCTTTCGTTCCAGAATACGAATAAATGGCAACACCTGTACTTTAACAATTCAATATTTTACGAACGTTCCCCCTTATCAACATGATAAGGGGGAACAGGGTTGAACTTTGTCTTTATTTTTTTGTTCTTCCTTTGTGGTACGTCGTGCCCTTCGTGGTTAAATTCTTTTCTCTTGACATCTGTGTAATTCGTGTAGCGTGTAAGGGCTGCGCAATCAGCGGATTGCTTTTTTATTGTTCTTCTTGTTCTTCCTTCGTGGTACTTTGTGCCCTTCGTGGTTAAATTTTTCCCTCTTTGATAAAATATCAAATTTTTTCCGATTTTTCCACCACGACCGTCGCCTCAGTCAGCAGCGCCGCGATCGCCCCGACCGCCGCCAGCGTAGGCGCTAGCAGCGCACCGACCACGCCAAAGGTAAGCGGTATCTCTATCACGGTTCCGCCTTCCTTGTTTTTGATGATGATCCGGCGGATATTGCCCTCGTGGACAAGTTTCTTGATCCTTCCCAGTAGTTCTTCACCGTTCACATGGAACTCTTCCGTACGAAACTTTTCTTCAGACATGTTGATCTCCTGATCGCGATTTTTATGATTGCTTTATTGCTATACTTCGTATCGATAGATTATCACTCGAACCACTTCGCATCCAATCCTGGCCACTCGTCCGACTGGTCGGCCCGTTCCTGCCAGTTCTCTTTCCCGCTCCATGATTCGATCCTGATCTCATATACAGATGTACGATCCAGCTCTTTTTTGGTCGCAGGCCGGTAATCCTTACCCAGCTCCATTTTGTCGAAATATTTTGCGATCAGCTTGTGCATCACTTCCCGTTTTTCCTGCTCATCCTCGATGACGGATGGCGACCCGAATACCACAACGCTGCGGTATTGAAGTGAAAATTCCAACGCCACGTTGGAAGGCAGCACTTTGCCCAGCTCGCTAACTTCCACGCACACCTGCGGGTGTTGCTCGATGTTTGAGCGGATGCGTCCCGCGATATTCGAATGGAAGATGATGCGCTGCTTGGCCTCGTCGAAGAAATAGGTCGTGGGGTTGACGAACGGCTGGTTATCCCGGACGGATGCGATATGCGCAATCTGTCCGCGGTGCAGGAACTCTCGGATCCAGACGTCATCGCGTACGTATTCAGGCCGCCGTTGGTGGGCAGTCGGAAGGTTCTTCTCCAGGTCGTAGTTGCGTGGCATGTTATTTTCCCAGGTTTAGTTTATAGATCCACAGCTCGAAGAAGAAAGCCAGGAGGCCGCACGAAATTGCGTAAGCCCAATTGCAGGATGGGCAGGCATAGCCGATCGCCTTTTGCATAAAATAGACGGCTGCTCCAAAGGTG
>CAZPCR010000523.1:0-2415 GCA_964585035.1 uncultured Anaerolineaceae bacterium | reverse complement strand
GCGCAATTGGGTGAGCTGTTCCAGAAGCAGGCCGAGCATTTCGGGGCAAAGGTTGAATTCGATACGGCTAATGAAGTTGATCTTTCCCAGCGGCCTTTCAAGGTTAAGACCGATAATGGCGAGTATCTGGCGGATACGATAATCGTCTCGACCGGAGCCGACCCGATCCACCTCAATGTCCCTGGTGAGAATGAGTTAACCGGACGCGGCGTTTCGTACTGCGCCACCTGCGACGGCTGGTTCTTCAAGGATAAGAAAGTCGTGATCGTGGGCGGCGGGGACAGTGCACTCGAAGAGGGATTGTTTATCACGCGGTATGCCTCGTCGGTAACGATCGTCCACCGCCGAGAAGAGCTGCGCGCCAGTCCATTACTGCAGATGCGTGCCAAGGAGCATCCCAAAGTTAAATTCATTTGGAATTCGGTGATCACCGAGGTGTTTGGCTCCGATAAGGTTGAATCTGTACGATTGAAGAACATCAAGACCGGCGACGAATCCACCTTTGAAACAGAAGGTGTATTCATTTTCATCGGGCATACACCGAACACTGGATTGTTCAAGGGCCAGTTGGAAATGGATCCGCGCGGCTACCTGAAAATCGACGAGAAAATGCAGACCACCAAGGCTGGCATATTTGCAGCCGGGGAGGCCGCTGATTCGAATTTCCGGCAGGTGGTCACATCGGCCGGCATGGGAGCTGCAGCTGCCATTCAGGCGACACGCTTCCTTGAAGCAGAGTCCGGCTGAAATCCAGGAAAGTGATAAAAAGAGGACTTCCAAGGCTTTTTTTTTAGCCTGTGGAGGTCTTTTTGTTTGCCTTAAATCGGATTATTATATGTATTGAATTATGGGATAAATCATGCTTTTGGCTTAAAATATCGTCAGATGAGGTAACATAGGTAACCGCAATCGTTCAATCGGATCTTCAGTTCTTCCTGGTATTTTTTCAATGCAATAAACTAAAACAAGCAACCTTTATATTACATATCTGGAGGCTTAATGAATAAAATCTCGATTATAGGCGCCGGCATGACGGGTTCGACAACCACCCATTGGCTCGCTGAACGGGAACTGGCGGACCTGGTGCTGGTGGATGTGGTCGAAGGGATGCCCCAAGGCAAGGGGCTCGATATGCTCGAAGCCATGCCTATCATCGGCAAAGACGTTGATATTGTCGGATCGAATGACTACGCGGCCACCAAAGGCTCGGACCTCATTATCATTACAGCGGGACTGCCCCGCAAACCGGGTATGAGCCGCGACGATCTGTTAACCGCAAACGCGGCAATCGTTGGAAAGGCTGCTACCGAAACACTTAAATATTCACCGGATGCGATTTACATCGTGCTGACCAACCCGCTGGATACGATGGCCTATTTGACCTTGAAGTTGAACAAATTGCCGCGCGAACGGGTGGTTGGTCAGGCGGGCATTTTGGATTCGGCCCGAATGTGCGCCTTTGTAGCCATGGAGACCGGTGTGAGCGTAGAGAATATTAATTGCTATGTGCTTGGTGGTCACGGCGATGAGATGATTCCGTTGACTCGCCACTCTAATGTAGCCGGAATACCATTGCGCGATTATTTATCCTCCGAAAAACTAGATGCAATCGTCAACCGCACACGCAAAGGCGGCGGTGAGATCGTAAATCTGCTCAAAACCGGCTCGGCATTCTATGCCCCGGCCGCGGCCGTGACGCAGATGGCGGAAGCAATCCTCAAAGACAAGCATTTGATAGTCCCTTGTGCGGCCTATATGCAAGGCGAATATGGCGTGAAAGATATCTTCTTCGGTACGCCCGTCATGCTGGGCCGGTCAGGCATGGAACAGATCATCGAGTACCCGCTGGACGCGGACGAGAAAGCTCTATTCGATAAATCAGTGGAAGCGGTAACGGAAACACACGAAGCATTGAAAAAGCTGGTCAAAATTTAATTTCGATCTTATACCAACCCTTTTCCCAAAAGGAAAGTCCCAAAGGGTGAGGCATGGAGTAAAAATGATCCTGCACGAAAAGATCCAGGCTCAATTGCCGGAATGGCGCGAACGCATGCGTTCGCTAGCTAAAGACCATGAGGGTGTTGTGGTCGAGCAGGTAACAGTCGGCCAGATCGTGGGTGGTATGCGTGATATCAAGTCGTTGTTGACCGATGTCTCGTTCGTAGACCCGGCCGAAGGCATCCGCTTCCGCGGCATGTCGATACCGGAAGTGTTGAAGGCGCTGCCCAAGGCGCGTGGTGCGAAGATGCCGCTGGTCGGCGGTCTCTACTACCTGTTATTGGTCGGCGAAGTTCCCACCAAAGAGCAGGCGCTTGAAGTGGAAGCCGAATGGGCCAAACGTGCCACCGTCCCGGATTATGTTTATAAAATGCTCAAGGCCATGCCGAAAGAGACGCATCCCATGACGTTGATCTC
>CAZPCR010000522.1:0-2416 GCA_964585035.1 uncultured Anaerolineaceae bacterium | reverse complement strand
TATGAGGCGGTCAGCCAAAAGGTGTGCGATGTCCTGAAGCCGCAACCGCGCTGATAAAACCGGCACGGAAGTCGCTACTTTACGATCGAGATTTGAGGCGTAATCCTCATTCAGGTTTTCGGGTCCGAGTTTCAGTATATAGGTATTCATACCGGTCATGTAAGTACCCGCGGTAGCCGCAATGCCGCGCATGAGGATTGAATTTCTTTGCATCAACCTGAGCATCAGACGCATAATAAAACCCGGCACCCTTTCTCGACTTTTAACTTCCTTAATATGTTTTTGAAGCAGCGCGTCGAGTTCCTGTTCGCTAAGTTGGACAGCAAAGGCTGGATTTGTTACATCAATGACCGGCAATTCGAGGCCGTCATCCGTTACTGCGTAACAAACACCTGGTTTCTTATTCTTCTCCGGTATTCTGGGCTGCATAGACTACACTCCTGAAAATTAATTTCTCTCGCTTATCGGGGGATGATTCTATATCACTTTTTGATGTTCCCGGTCAAGGGCGGATGGAACTTTGCGGCCATCCAATCGTACGCAAAAACAGTAAGGAGGGAGGCTACATTTAATTGATATATTTTCAATATAAGTAAATAACGATGGTAGAACGCGGAACCAATCAAGTTCGAATCTTCCTTCCGTGCATATATTCTTACCATCCCGCAGGTTTAAGCCCGAAAATAAGAAACCTGCGGAACGTTTTGTGCAAGGTAAGGTAATAATTTTGAGTAGAAATTGGCCAATTTTTTGTAGGAACGAAGGGGAAAAATAGTCGGTATTGGATAAGTCGACATCCGGGACGGATGAGGTAATCAGGTGATAAGTTCAAGGTTTCAAGCTTCATGTTCCAAGTTCCGTATGTTATCATTATATAGAACAAATGTTCTTTCGTCAAACAAAATAACGTCCGTAGATCATATACTTTTATCAGACGCGGCCATCCATTACTGCATATCGTTTCTGTTTTAGTAATTTCAGTATTGACTGAAATTACTAAAACAAGTAAAATAACTTATTGGAGATAACCATGAAAAATGCCGATCCCCCCCACGATGACCACAAAGCCGTAAAGCTCACCCCCGAATTATCCAAGTTCATCGAGGGCATGGGAATGTATTTTGAGAATTCCGGTGTTCCCCGCATCGGTGGGCGAATTCTGGCCCTGCTGATGATCGCTCATGGTCCTCTTTCAGCAGAAGATATCGGATCCGTTCTCAAGGTGAGTCGCGGCAGCATTTCCACCAATATGCAGATATTGACCGCAGCCGGGCTGGCGGAAAAGGTATCCATCCCCGGCAACCGGACCACTTTCTTCGAATCGCCGGAGACTGCATTCGAGCAAATGGTCGTGGCACGCATCCGTTCTTCGATGACATTCAGGAAACTTGTAGACCAGGGTCTGGCTGCCCTGACATCTGAAGATTTTGCCCGTCACCGCCTCGAAAATGCAGCCATGTGGACCGACCTGCTCATCGATACTTTCCAAAAGGTGATCGATGATTGGCATGAACAAAAGCGATCATCATCAACCAAGAAACTCCAGGATAATCCGTCAAAATCACCGGGTATCCCGCATCGAGTGGCAAATAACATACCGCAAAAGAATTAATACGACAGGTTTTATTTCCCTTTCAAATTAACCGCTTAAAGTCTTAGCGTAACGGAACCTCAAAAGGAGCTTAAAAATGCAGCTTTACCTGCGCCTTGCTTGGCGTAATATCTGGCGTCACCGCCGCCGGACAATTATTATCGTTGTGGCCATGGGCCTCGGCCTGGCCTTTATGATGTTCTATGACGGCCTGATGGATGGGTTCAACCAGGCCATTTATGGCAACGCCATACGTGTCCTGGGCGGGAATATTCAAATCCACGCGGCCGGTTATCGTGAGAAGGTGGATACCAATCCGCTTCTGCCCCTGGCAAATGACGCGGCTGTCGTAAAAGCAGTCTTATCCGATCCAACTGTGATATCAGCCGCCCGCCGTATCACCACAGGGGGTTTGGCTACGAATCACGAGGGCGCCTTCCCGATGAGCATCATCGGAATCGAACCGGAAGTCGAAGCACACGTCAGCCTGATCGCGGCGCATATCTCAGCCGGTCGCTACCTTACGGCAAATGACACAGACTCCGCCCTGATCGGCAAAGGTCTGGCGGATGTGATGCAGTTAAAAGTTGGCGATCGTTTCACGCTAGTCGGCAGTGACATCCATAAGCAGAACCGCCAGCGATCCATGAATGTGATCGGCATCTACGATATTGGCGTGCCCACCAATGAAAAGAATACTCTTTACATTTCATTAGGTGAGGCGCAGAGCCTGTACGGTCTACCCAATCAATCCACCGAAGTGGACGTCACACTGAAAAAGCTCGGGCAGGAAAATGCCGTCGTGGCTGCCCTTACCCCTGCCCT
>CAZPCR010000521.1:0-2431 GCA_964585035.1 uncultured Anaerolineaceae bacterium | reverse complement strand
CTGCTGTTGGCGGTTATGCTGTTGAGGGTGACTGCGCCAAAGGTGGAAATATTCAGGCCGTCGTTGAAGTTGGAGCTGAACGCGTTGGTACCGGTGAAGGTAACCGCCTGCGGTAAGGCCGTGCCCAGGAAGTGGTTATCCAATTTAGCGCCATAGCCAAAGCCGGAGGCGGCAAGCGTTGTGCCATTGTTACCGGCGGTCAGGCCATTGATAGTGATGATGCCTTTGGAATTGATCAACAGGCCGGTGGTGTAGTTGCCGGACATGACATTCGTGCCGGTGAGTGTAACGGGCTTAGTAGTGAGGTTGGCACAGACCGTGGTGAAATTGCAGTTATCCAGGTAGACGCCATAGCCATAAGAGGAGGTGGCGACACCGCCGTTGGTTTCGGCGTCGACGCTGTTGAGGGAAATGGCGCCATTGGTTAAGACCTGCAAACCGTTCAGCCAGTTAGTATTGAACTGGTTGGTGCCGGTGAGGGTCACACCATTCAACAGGGTGAGATTGCCGTGATTGTCGATGTAAACACCATTTCCGGCGGCACTGCTGTTGGCGGTTATGCTGTTAAGGGTGACTGCGCCGTAGGTGAAAATATTCAGGCCGTCGAGGTGATTGGTGTTGAACTGATTGACCCCGTTGATCGTAACAGCCTGAGGAGAGGCGCTACCGGATGATGAGTTATTCAGTTGAGAACCGTAGCCGCCATTAATGCCGGCAGTCAGGTTATTAAGAGTAATAACTCCCCTGGATAAAACTTGTAACCCATTGCTAAAGTTGTTCTTGAAGGTATTGACAGGGACCCCGGTGCCGCTGTTGAGCCAGGGCTGGACATCGAGTGTAGTATCCCCGGTGACGGTCACGCCCATGATCGAGGAAGACAGGTGGTTATCCAGGACCGCGCCTGCGCCATGGGTGCTTCCCCAAGCTATGATGTTGGTTAGTGTGATCGTGCCATGGGATGCGACATCCAGGTTATCGCCATAATTATTAACGAACTCGCTGGAAGTGACGGTCACGTTGCCTGTGCCGCTGTTTATGGTGTTATTCAGGCTAGCGCCTATTGTGCTGGATATACTATTGTCATGCACATGGACATGCGTCAGTGTGATGTTCTTGGTGGTGGTAACAGTCAGCGCAGCGGTCGATGATGGAACGCCGGTGATCTCGACATCGCTGAGGGTGACATCGGCATTCCAATTGATGGTCAATGGGACGTTGAATGTGGAGGTGCCTGTGATCGCCGCTGCACCGCCCATACTGCCATTCCAGCCGCCCTTCACAGTCAATGCGTAATTGGAGGTTGTGCCAAGCGTATTATCCAGCGTGACGGCCCCTTCGCCGGCGCTGCTATATGCCGTTTCTATCCAGATCGTGCCAGGCACGGTCTTACCGTAGATCAGCGAAAGTAAACCGCCGACGCCATTGAATTTGAGGGTGGACGCTGTGCAGCCCGCACCACCGGGGTTGATACCGGTTGGGCACCACATCGGGTCGCCAGTGGCGACGATCTGAGCGGCTTCCTGCGAAGCGAGCGGCACGGAATCGCCGGCGGCATTTACCACCACGACATCGGTGCCCGCAGGTACCTGAGAAAGATCTGCGGCTGCGTCAGTGGCTGGAGCTCCGTCTGCAGGTGCAACGTCCGTAGGCGCTACGTCGGTTGGTGCCACACCACTTGCCGGTACGGCGGGAGCTACGTCCGTCGGGGCCACATCCGTTGGAGCTGCATTGGTGGGTGCGACATCCGTAGGCGCGGCGGTTGTCGAAGCTGCGTCACTTGCCGGCGCAACGTCTGTAGGTGCGGTACTTGTGGAAGCTGCGTCTGTTCCTGACGCGGCAGGCGCGACATCTGTGGATGCGCCACTTGCCGGTGCAGCGGGAGCTGCACCTGTGGGAGCAGAATTCGCAGGAGCGCTATCTGTGGGGGCTCCTTCATTTAAAGAGGAGGCGGAAGAAGCCGGGCTGCTATTCTGTGCCGGTGAGGACGAAGATGAATCCTGGCCACCGGTCTGTACCGGCGCGGCGGGAGGCGGCGGTGCGCCGTCATCGGCCCGGGCCGGTATAGCCGAAAAAGCGCTTACCAGCGCCAATATTACAATGATCATTGCGTATAAACCCACACGAATCCGACCGTTCATTTTTAAGCCTCCTGGAGCTTCCATCAGCCTGAATCATTCCTGTTAATTCACGGCGTCCCTCGGGTTTCTTATTTGCAGGCTGGCTGCGAGGTTAAACCTGCGGGACGATGAGTAAAATCAGTCGTTAAATAAAAATTATTCCGCCCTTGGATACGATACACATACTTTGTATAACACACCCGTTATGCAACAGTCAATGATTATCACCTTACAAAGGTATTAGGTCAATCGATGATAAAAAAAAACAACGAATCTTATAATCTATGTTCAATGGGAATATACCAACACTGCCA
>CAZPCR010000520.1:0-2436 GCA_964585035.1 uncultured Anaerolineaceae bacterium | reverse complement strand
TGGAAGGCTGGATCGGCCCCATGCATCCTCCGACATGGATCGTAGTGGGACTCACCGATACGGACACATCCGTTACGACGACCGCAGCTGGGACTGCTGTAGGTATAACAACGGTGGGCGGTATTGCCGCCACCGGGATTCCGCTCAGGTCGCCGGATGTGCTCGTGTAAGCGGCGGCTATCCAGCAGAAATTTCCCTGGAGGAACGGGTTTTTGACATACCACCAGCTAGCATCAGGAATTTTGCCGACGATCTCGGCAGTCTGCCCCGGATTCAAAACGACGACCACCGACCAATTGATCCCCGGGCCGGAACGACAGTTGAGCGGCTGACCGTTGGGCGCGGCCAATGGAATAGTCGATGTGGAAAGCGCGGTTGGAGCCACCACTGGTGATGTCGCACTCGCGGGCGCGGTTGGCGAGGCGGCTGCGGCGGTGGGAGTTACACCTGCCGGGCTGATCGACGGAAAATTACAGGCAAATATCAGCATCGAGACGATGGATAAGATCAATAGTCGGCGTTTCATAGATCCTCCTGCAGGTTTATTAGCTTCATGATACCCTGATTAGAAACGATTGCAATAGGTCATTGGTTTATTTCAACATGACAGGAAGGGTGTCAATTTCCAAATAAGCCTGGTACTCATGGTTCGTTGGCATCCTCTCCTGATTATGCTAGACTTTAAACACATTTTAGATACCGAATAGTTATTCAGGAGTGCTCATAATGTCCAACCTGACCAACCCCGTATTTCTAGTTTCCATCGTATGTGTTTTTTTTGCCCTGCTTTTTGGGGGAATCTTATTTAATATGTACAGGACCGCCAAAAAAGGAAGGGACAATTATGCCCGAGCCGTACCTGCTTCGGCTAAGATCTTAAAGATAGGGAAGTCATATACTTCAAGAAACTATGGGACAGTGGATGTAAAGTTAACCATTGAAGTCATCCCGCCAGCCGGTCCAACCTATGAGTTAAGCACAACCTGGTTCGTCGAACCCGCCTCCGTTTCAAAGCTCAAAGAAGGAGACACTTACAAAATAAAAATCGATCCAAAGGATCCCAAAAAGATCTACTCCGCCGAAGATTGGGCGCAGGCGATGGGTCAGGAGTCGCTGGGAGCTGAAGACTGAGTGTAGACCAGTGGTGTGGTTGTAAATCCGTGATTGGCGTGTGTCCATAAGGAAAATCTGCGGAGAATACTACAAAAAACGGACTACACTTGAAATACAGCTTTTCCAGCGTATTTAAACCATCATTTTATTTTTACCCTATAAACAATAAAAACAAGTTTACGAAGTACCGCGAAGAGGCAGGCGTAGCGGTAGAGATTTAAACGAGAAGCCGGGATTCTTTCTCCATGCCAAACTTCGAGTATGATGGATACGATGACTTGTCGATCCTATTAATTCCGGAGGGCCAATGACATCCAAAGAAGAGATCGTAGCCGACTGGCTGCCGCGTTATACGGACACCGCCCTCAAAGATTTTGGTGAATACATATTGCTGACCAACTTCGATGATTACCTGCATCTCTTCTCCGAGTGGTACAACGTCCCCATAAATGGACAGGAGAAGCCCATGCCCAGCGTCACAGCGCAGGGTATCACGATGATCAACTTTGGGATGGGCAGCGCTAACGCCGCTACTGTAATGGATCTGTTGAGTGCCGTCCACCCGAAGGCTTGTTTATTCCTGGGTAAATGCGGAGGTATCAAGAGGAAGAACAAGCTCGGCGACCTGATCCTGCCGATCGCGGCCATCCGCGGTGAGGGCACCTCGAACGATTATTTTCCGCCCGAAGTACCGGCCCTGCCGGCCTTCAACCTTCAAAAGGCGGTCTCGACCACCATCCGCAACCACGAGCGCGACTACTGGACGGGCACCGTCTATACTACCAACCGCCGCGTTTGGGAGCACGATGAACAGTTCAAGACGTACCTGCGCCGTGTGCGTGCCATGGCGGTGGATATGGAGACGGCCACGCTTTTCGTCACAGGTTTTTACAACAAGATCCCGGCCGGCGCGTTGCTCCTGGTTTCAGACCAGCCGATGATCCGCAGCGGCATTAAAACCGCCGAGAGCGATAAGAAGGTTACACAGCAATTTGCAGATACGCACCTGCACATCGGCATCGATTCGCTCAAAGAACTGATCAACAACGGTCTGACCGTAAAACATTTGCGGTTCTAGATTTTAAGAAGGCGTACTCATCTCTATCCTGTCCGGATTTACACTCACCTGCACATCGTCCCCATACTTGATACCTGGAATTGGATAGGCGATCACTTCCAGCAATGAAGGATTCTGAAAGTGGCGCAGTTTTGTTTCCGGGTGTGGATAATAAACCCAACCTTCATATTCAATTTCCCTGTAAATCACATTGCAGCGTGAAAAGGAAAAATTTTCAGGGGGATGCAGGTCCGTCCACTCGACGT
>CAZPCR010000519.1:0-2439 GCA_964585035.1 uncultured Anaerolineaceae bacterium | reverse complement strand
CAACGTACGTCTTGGCCGGCAGTCATCAGCCGGTTCATAAGATCGTAGCGCTTTGCGATACGGTTGAAAACGTTGTGAACGTAAATGGCTCGTTCCCTGCCGGTTAACTGACTCATGAAGGTCCTTTTGTGCCAGGATTATAATTGTGAAATTCTTGTTCGGTTGGTGTTACCGTGGCTCTCGAAATGACAAATCCAAATCGGTTACAAACCTGGTGGCTGGCCATTCGTCCTCGCACACTCCCGGCGGCAGCGGCAGGTGTAATCGCTGGAAGTGCTCTTGCTTTTTATGACGGGGCATTTCATCCGATCCGGGCGCTGACAGCACTGTTGGTCGCGTTGTTACTCCAAATTGGCAGTAATCTCGCGAACGACGTTTTCGATTACGAGCGAGGGACTGATTTAGCCCGGCGGCATGGACCTTTGCGTGTCACTCAATCGGGGCTGCTCACTCCCGATCAGGTCAAGAGAGGGATGTGGACCGCGTTCGTGCTTGCCGGGCTTTTGGGTTTGTATCTGGCATTCGAAGCGGGCTGGGTGGTGCTTCTTATTGGCGTGGCGGCAATATTCTCCGCGATCACTTACACAGGTGGGCCATTCCCACTTGGGTACCACGGACTTGGCGACCTGTTTGTATTTCTGTTCTTCGGAATGGCTTCAGTGGCTGGGACCTACTTCGTGCAAGCCGGGCTGGTCTCACCAGCAGCTTGGTGGATGTCACTTCCGATTGGATTGATCATTGTGGGGATTCTGGTGGTTAACAATTTACGCGATATCGAGACGGATCGTCTGGCTAGTAAACACACGCTTGCAGTGATGCTGGGGGAGCGGTTTGCGAAAGGCGAATACCTCTTCTGCATGCTGGTGGCTTTTTTATGCCTGCCATTGTTATGTACTTTTGGGATTCTTCCATGGTGGTCGTTGCTCGCCTGGATGACGCTCCCACTGGCCTGGAAGTTGACCCGTGTCGTTCTCATGCAAGAAGGGAAGATGTTAAATCTGGCGCTGGCTGGTACAGGACAACTTGCGCTGGCTTTCAGTGCGCTTTTCCTGCTGGGATTAGTCTTGACAATGCAAAGTTGAACTTATAAAACCGTATTGACAGGCTGTAGGGGGCAATTCACGCAGCACTCAGATTAAAAAATTATGATACGGTGAACGAAATTCCCACTTGACAAATCCCTGAATATTATGCTATAAACCCCATCCAGTAAGTCATATAACCTAAGTGGCGGGTGCCGCTTTTTTGATATAGGTAAACCATACTAAATCAATAGGAAAAATATACAAAGGAGATTTATCGATGTCAACTTATTCACACCCCGAGGTTTTAGTCGATACCGATTGGCTTTCCAATCACCTGAACGATCCCAGGGTACGGATCATCGAATCTGACGAAGACGTACTTCTTTATGATACAGGCCATATTCCAGGTGCAGTCAAAATAAACTGGCATGATGACTTGAATGATCCCATCATCCGTGACTATTTGAATGCCGATGATTTTGCCGCGCTTCTTTCTGGAAAAGGCGTTTCAAACGATACGACGGTCATCATCTATGGCGACAAGAATAACTGGTGGGCCACTTATAATTTCTGGGTCTTCAAGCTGTTTGGTCATAAGGACGTGCGCATCTTGAACGGCGGCCGTAAGAAATGGGAGGATGAGAAGCGCGCATTTCCAAAGGATGTACCTGCATATCCAACGGCTGGTTATAAAGTCCCACGGCGTGACGACAGGAAAATCCGTGTATTCCGCTCGGATGTTTTGAAACATGTTGAAAACAAATTACCGTTGGTGGATGTCCGGTCACCTGCTGAATATTCGGGTGAGAAATTGCATATGCCTGAATACCCACAGGAAGGTGCGTTGCGCGGGGGACATATTCCCAGCGCGAAGAACATTCCCTGGGCAAAAGCCGTTAATGAAGATAGCACATTCAAATCAGCCGATCAACTTAAAGAACTATATGAAAGTCAGGGTATCACTCCTGACCGCGATATTGTTACATACTGCCTTATCGGTGAACGTTCCAGCCACAGCTGGTTCGTGTTGACCTATTTGCTAGGCTCTCCAAAAGTCCGTAATTACGATGGCTCATGGACCGAGTGGGGGAACCTTGTCAACGTTCCAATCGAGAAATAAGGACCAGCATGAAATCTCTATTTGTTAAACAATTTGTTGATGAAGGTCTTGGCAACTCTTCCTACCTGATCGCATCGGAAGGGACAGGTATCGCGGCAGTGATCGACCCCCAGCGCGATGTCGATAAATACATTCAGGTCGCCGAAGGCCTGGGGTTGAAATTGACATACGCACTCGATACGCATCTTCACGCCGACTTTGTTTCTGGCCTACATGAACTAGCGCATCACCTCGCCCTTCAACACGACCATCCTCAATTCCAGATCGGTGAGAGCGCGGCTGCGGAGGCTGAGT
>CAZPCR010000518.1:0-2443 GCA_964585035.1 uncultured Anaerolineaceae bacterium | reverse complement strand
TCCAGGCCCAGATTCGCGACGACCGCGCCATCGTGTCGCTTACCGAGAACGACTCTGTACGGAACCTGACCTTCCCCAATCCCGCCGAGATCGACCATCCCGATCTCTACCGTTCCTATAAGGATTACAAAAGCATTTCCTACGACCTCGTCCAGCGCGAGGTCCGTTTTGGGAACAACAACTGGACTCCGGTGCGTGCCCGCTCCTTTGCCGAACCCGTGGAGCGGCTCATTTCCACCACCGGCGACCAGCTTCGCGACCTGTACTCGCGTGGACTGTATTCCATCGGGGAGGATGTCCCGATGGAAGAAATGGCCCGCCAGATCGAAAAACAAAACCTGATGGCGCGCATCAACCTGCCCATGGGACGTGTCGAGATCCGCACGGACGACGGCTGTCACCCGATGGCTGTGGACATCGCCAACATGACCCTGAAGCACCTGCTTCTCATCCGCTTCTACGGCGACCCGGAGTTTGCACGTTCCTTCCGCTACGACCGCGAGGACATTGCCCGCGCTCGCAAGAACGAACAAGCCGCCGCCCGCGACGGATTGCGCGCCGAGATCGAAAACCCACTGACCGGTAAACCCGTCACGATGCTCGCCTTCCTAAAGTGGACACTCGCCAGGTTGCAGCCTCTCGCCGAAGCGCTTGGATTAGGAGATGATTTGTATCCGCTGGTCGAGATGGCAAACGGCGCGCCGAACACGGCAGAGAAAATTCGCGCCCGCCTGCAAAAAGAACTTGGCTCCAACACCGAAGTGCCGCTCGAACTGTTGCGCTCGCTGGCCGAGGAGCGCGAGGCGCAGGTGCGTGAAGACGTGGAGGAGATCGCCGCCAGGAAGGGATTGTTGGGCAGCGAGTCCGGCAAGATCGCCGAATTCCTGACGCACGCTCGCGAGGAAGCCCGCTCCCACCCCGACCTGCCTGTGCGCTTCCGTCCCACTGGCGAGACCATCATCGAAACTATCTACCCCGACAAGACCGCCGAGATCATTGATTTGGCGCAGCATCTCATCCGCATCCCTTCCGTCACGGCTTGCCCGAATGAGCGTCTCGACGAAGTACATCGCGCTGGGTCGTTCGTCTATGATTATATGAAAGGTCACGGCATGGACGTCCGTTACTATGACGGCAAATATCCTGCCGTCTTTGCGAAATTCCCCTCTGCCAGCCCGGGTTCATCCCTGTTGAGTGGTCATTTCGATGTGGTCGAGCCTGAGCCGGACGACGGCCAGTTCTCCCCGCGCATCGAAGGTGATTATCTGTGGGGCCGCGGCGCCGCAGACATGAAAACCGTCGTAGCCACCAACCTGGTCTGGATGAAAGACATGCTTAAATCCGGAAAACCCTGCCCGCCCATTTCGCTCTTGCTGGTTGGCAATGAAGAGAACGGCGAAGCCGAAGCGATGGGCACGCCCCATGTTTTGAAGGCCCTCAAGAAGGACCTGGACTATGTTCCCAAGCTGTTGATCGCAGGCGAGCGCACCGGCGAAAAAGGCAACGAGCTCTTCGGTGAGATTTGCATCGAGAACCGCGGCGTCATGCGCTTTGAAGTGATCGCGCGCGGCGTCAAGGGACATTCCGGAACAAAATCGGCCGCCAGGGATTTGTCTGACCGCCTCATCGCGGCCCGCGCGGCGTTGGCCGAGATCTTCGCCAGCCGGCTCACCCTCCAGGCTGCCGATGGCTGGCAGTCGCAGGCCAAATTCCCCTTTATCAATGTCGGCACGCCGGGTGTATACAACGTCACCGCCGCCGAAGGCCTGTTGGGTGTGGAGATCCGTCCCATACCGCAGGACGATACAGAGTCATTAAAAGGGGAAGTTGAAAAATATTGCAATGAGAACGAGCTGGAAGTCCATTTCCTGGTCATGGAAAACGGCGTAGCCAGCAACTCAGACAACCCCGCTTTGAAATCGCTGATCGAAGCGATAAGGCGGGCTTCGGGCGCAGACCCCAGGATCGGCAAAAAGTTAGCCGGTACCTCGGCCCGCTTCGCTCCCGGCAGCCAGGGTGTCGTGTGGGGACAGTCCGGTATCGGCCCGCATGCAAAAGACGAGCGGCATTACATCCCCAGCATCATGCCGTATTATGAGACCTTGAATGTGTGGAGCGAATTGCTTCCCGCAGATGCAAGCTCCAAATAACGGTAATAGATCGCGGATTACTTTAGTCATTCCAATCGTCACTTCGCTTTATGCTTAGGCGCCCCTTCCTTAGGTCGTCGCAGCGTTATGCCTCCCCCGGGTGACTGGCTCCACTTAGCGAACAGAAAGGCCAAGACAGTTGTGCTTCAAAGGTCGGGGGCTAGATGCTCGGATGATGGCTGAGAGGCCTTGCAAAACCCATCTTGACCCCCAACCGCACCAATTATATTTTTTGGTTGCTGTCAAGATTGATTACAAAGGTAATTGAAGTGCAAGGATGGATGCCATACAAA
>CAZPCR010000517.1:0-2451 GCA_964585035.1 uncultured Anaerolineaceae bacterium | reverse complement strand
TCGTTCTCCAGGAAGTCTCGCCTGCAACCATTGTTTGGGTGCGATTTGGCATAGGCGTGCTGATTCTCGGCTCCGCGGTAATAATCCGTAAACAATTTGCCTTTCCGGAAGGAAAGGAGTGGGCATATTTTGCTTTGTTGGGTTTTATTGGTGTCACCTTCCATCAATGGTTACAAGCCACCGGCCTCCAGACAGCCCAGGCGACTACAACGGCGTGGATCGTTGCAACCACACCGGTTTTCATAGCCCTTCTTGGCTGGTCCATATTGAAAGAAAAATTAAGCTGGATGCGTATCTGTGGAATTATGCTGGCAGCCTTCGGCGTTTTAATGATCGTGAGCAAAGGAGATATCGGTGCGTTGTTCACTGGCCAGGTGGGGTCGGTCGGAGATCTTCTAATCCTTATTAGTGCACCGAACTGGGCAATCTATACCGTCTTATCGCGACGTGGGTTGGCGCGTCACCCGGCTGCACGCATGATGTTTTTTGTTATGTTGTTCGGTTGGTTGTTTACAACCGTCTGGACCTTTGGCTTCGGGCCCGGCCTGAGCGAAATCAGCCATCTCGACACACGGGGTTGGATCGCCCTTTTGGGGCTGGGTATTTTAGGTTCCGGTCTGGCATATATCGCTTATTATGATGCGCTGCAAGTTTTGCCAGCCTCGCAGCTCGGTGTGTTCCTGAATATAGAACCGCTTGTGACTACACTTTTGGCTGCATCTTTTCTCGGTGAACGAATAACACTAATCGTCTTGCTTGGCGGCGCTATCATCGTTTTAGGCATTTACCTGGTCAATCGCCTTCCCAGGGATTCGAATAGTCGTGAAACCAGGCAAATGGAAATGATAGACTAAGCTATATTTTATGGAACTGAAGCCTCGTTTATCGCACAATGGAACCATCACACCAATTCAACAAGGGTGGCGGCTGGAAATTTCCGGCGGCCCTGCCGGCCACTATCGTTTATCCCAACTTGACGATTATTTGGATCTTTCGCGGGCCGCATACCGATCGCACCCTCCCCTGACTTTCAGTTTGCGCGCGCGCCATTCATCCAATTCAGCACCGGGTACATGGGGTTTTGGGCTCTGGAATGATCCATTCGGGTTTTCATTTTTCCCAGGAGAAAGTTTTTTTCGCCCACCTACGCTGCCCAACTCAATTTGGTTTTTTTATGCCTCTCCCAGGAATTATCTTTCTTTCCGCGATGCCAAGCCTGCGCAGGGATTCATGTCACAGGTTTTTCAAAGTCCGCGTTTTCACGCCGCTCTTTTCGTTGCAGGCCTGACGTTTCCCTTCTCACGCAAAACAACGCGCAGGATGTTAAGTAGAGTAATCCACGAAGATGCCACCAATCTGAGCCTGGATGTAACTCAATGGCATGATTACCGGTTGGAGTGGTGTCAATCGCATTCCACTTTTTGGGTGGATGACAACCTGGTTTTCCAATCGCCCGTGAGTCCCCGAGCCCCACTTGGGACTGTAATATGGATCGATAATCAGTATGCCGCTTTTATGCCTGATGGAAGTTTGAAATGGGGATTGGAAACAAACCCGGAAAGTGTATGGCTCGAGGTGGAGCAGATTGAATTAAAACGGTTATAAAAAGAAAAGGGTGCAAATTTATAAATCAGCAACTACTATGTCAATATACATGGTTATGCCCCTTTCGGTCTTTCTAAAGCACCCGAAAAAACGGTACGTGTATAATTAAAGATATGAAGGGCAGTATCAATCCCTGGCGTGTGTTGGTGAAAGGAATTTTGTTATTCCTCGTCTTTGAATTGGCGCTGTTTTCATTGGCTCCCAATTTAGGATTCATAAATGTCTACGCATTACTGGGGATGGAGCGCCAGCGTTTCCCGATCAATACTCTCGATGCAACAGATACGCCCCTCGACGTCGACAACCTGGACGCTATGGTTGCTTCCCATATCGTCTCACGCCCTAAAGCACCGAATGAGTTTCGTGTCATGATATTGGGCGACTCGGCTGTTTGGGGTCTCAACCTAACGCTCGACCAAACACTTCCCAGCCAGATTAACGACTTGAAATTAGCCTGTGGAAATAAAAAAGTTATCACATATAATTTGAGCTTCCCCCGCTCCTCGTCCACAAAAGACCTCATGATTCTCGATAAAGTCATGCAATATAAGCCAGATATGATTCTATGGCTCGTCACCTGGTATACCTTGGAGCCAAAAACGCGCGATGATCATGTGCTTATTGCCCAAAATCCCGAAGAATTTTATAAATTGGGCAGGCGGTTCGATTTTCTTCCCAAGGGTTATCAGCCTCCAACACTGTTGGATAAATTTTTTGATCAGCAGCGCGCGCTGTTCAGGGTTGCGCGCTATCAACTATATCCACCGATCCAGCTTGCAACCGATATTGACCAGATTCCGGGTCCGCCTGAAGTTTTACCGGTCGGTCTTTCAAGTGATACTAATT
>CAZPCR010000516.1:0-2455 GCA_964585035.1 uncultured Anaerolineaceae bacterium | reverse complement strand
CCGAAAAAACGATATGTGCAGGGCGTACGCCCTGCACATATCGTTTTTTCGGAATTCTTAGTCCTCGAAGATGCAGGTGGTCTCCCTGCCATGCTGAAAGTCGAGCGTAGCGAAGATGTCGCAGATCACGAGTGTTTTCCTCGCCAAGTTGGAGTGAGTAAATACGAATTTTTGTCTCAGTCCTGAAAAGTTCACTTAAGTGGACTCGCACCCTCAGCCCGATGGGTTTCCACATGCCGAGCAAGGTGCTTCGCGAAGCACCCTGCGGGCGGCGAACTCTGCGATGAAAGTATCTTGTTTGACATGATCCTGAGAAAACCATGTGCATTTGCCAGAGCCTCTTGACAGTTCGATGGCCATCGCATAGAATACTGTCCAATATTCTTTATAAAACGCTGACGAGGACGAGTACGCTTCAAAGCGATTTCCAGCGAGCCGAGCAGAAACTGGTGAAAGCAAGGCAAAAGCGCAGAAGCCGAATGGCCCTCCGAGTTGAACGGGCGAAAGGAAACAAGTAGCCTAATCCGGGACGCTCCCGTTACAGGGCAACGGTATAAGTCTCGCAAGAGATCGTACCTGAAAAAGTGAAGCTGGCCCTTATCCCTGTTGCATCACAACAGGGATTTTTTTATCAACCGGTCGGCTTTATAACTTGGGTGGCACCACGAGAGTCCCCTCTCGTCCCTATGGACGGAGGGGATTCTGTTTTAACCGTTTCGATCGGAGTGATTATGCAAAGGAAGCTGACATGTTAATGGAAGAAATTACAGTCAAAACCATAGTTCGGGAAATCCAGGCCGATCTTGAAACCCCAGTCAGCGTTTATCTTAAGCTGCGCGGGCAGGGCGAATCTTTTCTGCTCGAATCGATAGACGGCGGTGAGCGGATTGCCCGTTACTCCTTCATTGGTATTTCACCGCGCGCCAAATACATCCTGCGAAGCGACAGCATCCATGTGATTGAAAAGGGTGCCGAACGGGTTATCCCTTTCACCGGCGATCCGCTCGACGTTTTGGAAACAGAACTAAAACGCTTTCGCTTTAATCCACAGCCCGGCCTGCCTCGCTTTATCGGCGGGCTGGTCGGCTACCTTGGGTATGAAGCCGTGACCCATTTCGAGCCCACCCTGAAGACTCACCTTCCGGCTGCCACATTACCCGAAGGAATTTATCAATTGGCCGATACGATCGTGGCCTTCGACCACGCCCGTCGCTCGCTCTTCCTTATCGCCAACGTTTTGGATGGTGACGAAAGCACTGCGCAGGCCAAACTTGACGAGATCGTTGCTCGTATTCACCAACCCATTCCGGCAATTACCCCGCAGCCGGCTTCCGCCAAAGAGATCGTTTCCAACAAAACCCGGGCCGAATTCGAGGAAATGGTTCGGAAAGCCAGGGAACATATTTCGGCAGGAGATATCTTTCAGGTGGTTCCTTCCCAGCGCTTTACACGCCCCACCCATGCCGAAGCATTCGATATTTATCGCGCTGTCCGGCGCATCAACCCTTCGCCCTATATGTTCTTCTTTGATTTCGGAATTATAGACGGAGAACCGCTTTTCCTGGTAGGCGCCTCGCCGGAAATGTTCGTCCGCCTCGAAGGGCGGCATGCCTCTCTCCGTCCGATTGCCGGGACTCGTCCGCGCGGAGCCAACGCCGAAGAAGACGCATCTCTTGCAGAAGAACTATTGGCAGACCCTAAAGAGCGCGCGGAACACGTGATGCTGGTCGACCTGGGACGGAACGATCTCGGGCGGGTCTGTGAATACGGCACGGTGACCGTTCCAGAATTCTTCAACGTTGAACGTTACTCGCATGTCATGCATATTGTCTCTCACGTGGAAGGCACCCTGCGTCCCGATATGACCGCCTTCGACCTCGTGCGAGCCTCCTTCCCTGCCGGCACGGTATCCGGAGCTCCGAAGGTGCGTGCCATGGAGATCATCGCCGAGTTGGAAGGCCAGCCGCGCAACATCTATTCCGGCATGGTCGGCTATTTTGGTTTCGATGGCGCCATGGACACATGTATCGCCATCCGCACGCTCGTGGCGCACGGCAGCAATGTCACCATCCAGGCCGGAGCCGGGATTGTCGCCGATTCGGACCCGGCCAGTGAATATAACGAAACCGTCAATAAAGCCTCGGCCATGCTGCGCGCCATCGAAGCCGCAGAGACAGACTGAAAGGAATTCCCATGCTCATCCTTATAGATAATTACGACTCCTTCACGTACAACCTCGTCCAGTACTTTGGTGAACTGGGGACAGAGATACGCGTCTTTCGCAACGACCAGGTCACCCTCAATGAGTTGGTTGCGCTTAACCCCTCTTATCTCGTTGTCTCACCCGGGCCAGGCACCCCTGCGAACGGCGGCATCTCTAACGAGGCCATCCGTTATTTTACTGGCAAGATCCCGGTGCTGGGCGTTTGTTTGGGTCATCAATGCCTGGGTGCCA
>CAZPCR010000515.1:0-2457 GCA_964585035.1 uncultured Anaerolineaceae bacterium | reverse complement strand
AATGCCACAATTTCTGTGAAGGAGTACCTTGAAAAAATTCAAGGCTTTGGGGTTGAATTGGAACCATGGCAGATCGTCACATCGGCAATGGCGAGCGTCGATACGCTCAATAAGGCGTTTCCGAATAAAGGTGCTGTTTATATAGTTGGCGAGAACGGTCTCATCACCGGGTTGCGTGAAAATGGCTTCAATCCGATAACCGATCCAGCTGATGATTTACCGGTCGTAGCTGTAATAGCAGGGATGGATCGCATGGTCACCTATCAAAAACTCAGGCGTGCTGCTTTCCACATTCGCACAGGTGTGCCTTTTTATGGGACCAATCCTGATGCAACTTTTCCAACGCCGCTTGGTCTGGTGCCTGGAGCGGGTTCAATAATCGCTGCAATCGAAACAGCTTCTGGTGTCAAACCGATAATTATTGGCAAGCCGTCTCCCTTCATGTTTGACCTTTCTAGGGAGAGGATGAAATTAAGTAGGGACGAAATCCTCGTCGTTGGCGACCGTCTCGAAACTGATATTGCTGGTGGTCAAGCCATGGGAGCCCATACTGCGCTGGTTCTTTCTGGTGTAAGCACAAGTCAACAGGCATCCAATTGGAACCCGCAGCCTGATATGATCGCAAATGATCTCACAGAGCTGATCTCACCGTAAACTCGTAATCAAATCATGTTTATTTATGAACTGGATTTCCCGGAAATTGAGAAATTATTAACGTCATGGGGCGAACCCACTTATCGCGCCATGCAGGTATGGCAGGGTTTATATCAAAATCTCCATAACTCGCCATCACAATTTTCCAACCTTCCTATAACCTTACGCGAGAAAATGACATCGGAGTTGGTTTTTTCAGGCATGGAACCAGTGCGGTCTATCGATTCTAGTGATGGACAGACACGTAAAATATTATTCAAGCTGCGTGATGATCATCTCGTGGAGACGGTTCTGATGCGCTACAATAAACGCCGGACTCTATGCATTTCTACTCAGGTTGGGTGTGCGATGGGGTGCGTTTTCTGTGCAACTGGTCAGATGGGTTTCAAACGCAATCTCACGAGCGGAGAAATCGTGTCACAGGTAATTTATTTTGCCAATCTTCTGCAAGCAGAAGGTTTGGTTGTCACGAATATCGTTGTTATGGGGATGGGCGAACCGTTTCATAATTACGATAATACGATGGCGGCCATTGACCGCCTCAATAATTCTGAAGGCTTTAACTTTGGCGCGCGTCGTTTTACGATATCGACAGTTGGCCTGGTGCCAATGATTAAACGTTTTTCAAGTGAAAAGCGCCAGGTTAACCTTGCGATTTCTCTTCATGCAGCAGACGACGATCTGCGGCTGAGCATGATGCCCGTCAATAAGCGCTATAACATTGATGAATTGTTGGACGCTTGTCGTGAATATGTTGCGAAAACAGGTCGCCGGGTAACTTTTGAATGGGCTTTAATTAATGGCGTAAACGACACTCCCGAACAGGCTCGCAAGCTTGGGGCGCGTTTAAAAGGTTTGTTGTGCCATGTTAATGCAATCCCTCTGAATCCAACGAAAGGATATGAAGGCAAGTCCACAACGCATGAACGCGCTATAAAGTTTAAAGAAGTTCTGGAAAAGGCTGGGGTCCCCTGCACAATAAGAATACGTCGAGGGATTGATATACAGGCTGGCTGTGGTCAATTGGCTGTCATATCTTCTTAGTTGTATTATTTGGATTTAATTTTGATTGTATTAATGGCTATGCGCAATTTTATTCTTAAAAATTTTTCAATATTCATGAAGACAAAATTATTAGTTATTATCGAAGAACTTCCGCTTGGATGTTCGAATAGTTAAAATCTAAAACTCTTTTAATCATCACCCAAGCTATTGCTTGCAAGAACAAAAAGTTTGCATTATAGTACATCACCCTAACCATCAGAGCTGATCATGGAATCGAAAAAAGATAACTTGTCATGGCATGAACGTCCCATTCATCCCGGTTTACCGGCGATAACAACTGAAGTCGCTATTTTTATATGCATCATGCTGGTGGCTTTCGTCACGCGGTTTTACAATCTCGGCGCAAGAGTAATGAGTCACGACGAAAGCTTGCACACATATTTCTCATGGCTTCTTTACAAAGGCGATGGCTACCAGCATAACCCGATGATGCATGGTCCACTGCAGTTCCATCTCATTGCACTTTCTTATTTCTTGTTTGGCCCCAATGACTTTACAGCCCGAATTCCTGCAGCCCTTTTTAATATTGCAACAATATCCCTGGCTTGGCATTGGCGTCGTTATTTGGGTAAAACTGGCGGTCTCATAGCCGGGATTTTGATGGTGATCTCCCCCATCATGCTCTTCTACGGCAGGTATGTGCGCGAGGACCCGTATGCGATATTTTCCGGTGTCCTTATGCTGTATACGGTTCTCAGATATTTTGAAAGCGGCCAGCGAAAATATATTTACTTACTC
>CAZPCR010000514.1:0-2465 GCA_964585035.1 uncultured Anaerolineaceae bacterium | reverse complement strand
CGAAATGACGCCCCAGGTCGCCTGCTACCACCTCTCCCACCCCTCGGATCCCCAGTGCTGTAATGAGGCGACTTAAAGTCTGCTGTTTTGAATTTTCTATTGCCGCCAGCAAATTATCTGCGATCTTGCCGGGCGGTTCCTTGTCGGTTTTTCTATCTTTCTTTGTAACGGCCTGCAAAATATCTTCCCGTTCCAAGCGGTAAATATCAGCGGCATCCTTAATCGCACCGGTCTCGACCAGCTTTTCTACTATTTTGATCCCAAGGCCCACGATATCCATAGCACCGCGTGAGACGAAGTGCTCCACATTTCTCTGGAGTTGGGCCGGGCAAGCGGAATTGACACAGTACCAGGCCACTTCCCCTTCAAAGTGTTCCACAGGCTGACCGCAGACGGGACATTTTTTCGGCATTGAATACTTTTTTTCATTCCCTTTGCGCGCGTCGATAACGGGACCTATAATATACGGAATCACCTCCCCAGCGCGCTTGACGAGAACCCGATCCCCGATCCGAATATCCTTCTCCGCGATGTAATCAAAGTTATGCAGAGTGGCGCGCTCCACGACCACGCCCCCAATCTCAACCGGCTCGAGCACGGCGTTAGGGATCAATACACCCGTCCGCCCAACGCTTACACGGATATCCATCAGCTTTGTGGTCACTTCGCGGGCCGGGAACTTAAAAGCGATCGCACCGCGCGGGTCCTTACCCACAACACCCAGCTCAGCCGCCACGTTCAAGTCGTCGATTTTAATGACCATCCCATCGGCTTCATACGACAGTTCGTCGCGGCGTGTATTCCACGTCTCGGTATAAGCAATGGCCGAATCAATGTCCTTGAATTGCCGCGCCACATCCGTGACCGGGAAACCGAGCCCTTTCAGGTATTGTAGCAATTCCCATTGCGAAGTTGGGATTTTGCCGCCCTCGGAATAGATGATCTGGTAGACCAATAGAGTTAACGGGCGGGAAGCTGTCAACGCCGGGTCGAGCTGGCGTAGCGAGCCCGCGGCTGTATTGCGCGGATTAAGATAGGTCTTCTGCCCGGCCTCTTCCAATTGCTGGTTGAGTCTTTCGAACTCCCTGATTGGAATAAAAGCCTCTCCGCGTACAACTAGATATGCAGGCACGGATAGATCTTTGGATTGGGATAAGGGTATCTTTAATGGAATCGACTTGACCGTTCTTAAATTGGCCGTAATGTCTTCCCCTACTTCCCCATCGCCACGTGTAGCGCCCTGCACGAAGAGACCGTTCCGATAGTGCAAAACCACGGATAAGCCATCGATTTTCGGTTCGACAACAAATTTCGCCGAAGCTACCCTCTCATCCAGTTTGCGGACACGCTCGAACCAGGCCCGTGCGTCTTCTGCGCCGAAGGCATTCGCCAGCGAAAGGATCGGGCCGGGGTGTCGTACTTTTTCGAAGCGATCTGCGGGTGTGGCACCTGCCCGCTGAGTGGGCGAATCAGATGTGATCCAATCGGGATGTGCGGCTTCGATCCTTTTTAGCTCATTGAGCAATTTGTCATATTCCGCGTCGCTGACGACCGGCGCATCCAACACATGGTAGCGGTGGTTGTGAAAGTTGATCTGGGATTTAAGCTCTTCGTAACGAGAGCGTTGAGAGTTGGCGTTCATAATCAAATTATAGCTCAGCTAATCAGACAAATAAAGTCAAGAAATTCGTTCGCGTGCTTTCAGCTTCAAGTTCAAAGGTCGCAGGTTCAAGGTTCCATGCGATATACTTCACAATATGACTCAACGCATTGGAATCTTTGGAGGCACCTTCGATCCCCCGCACCTCGGACACCTGATCCTGGCTTCCGAGGCTCGCGCACAGCTGCAGCTCACACGCCTTTTATGGGTGCTGACCTCCAAGCCCCCGCATAAACTTGGCCAACCCATCAGCCCGCTCGAGAACCGGCTCGCTATGCTGGAACTTGCGCTGCAAGATGAGCCTCATTTTGAGCTTTCCACGGTTGACATGGACCGACCCGGCCCGCAATATACACTGGATACACTCAACCTAATAGCCCAGCAAAACCCAAATGCCGACTTGATCCTCCTGATTGGCGGCGACTCCTTGCATGATCTTCACACCTGGCGTCTTCCTGAAAAAATCATAGAGGCCTGCCATCAAATTGCCGTCATCCGTCGTCCCGGCGACTCGATCGACCTGTCGATCCTGGAAAAACAGATCCCGGGTATAACAACCAAAGTCAGGTTTGTTGACGCGCCCTTGCTTGAAATCGCCTCGCATGAGATCCGCCAACGAGTTGTGAGCGGTTTGCCATTCCGTTATTACTTGCTCCCCTCGGTCTACAAATACATCGTTGCACATAAGCTGTATTCGAATTCTCGTTGAGACATCTTGTTGCCATAATCTTTGAATAAGACTATAATATTGCCTGCAAATCGGGGCGTGGCGCAGTCCGGCTAGCGCGCTTGCATGGGGTGCAAG
>CAZPCR010000513.1:0-2468 GCA_964585035.1 uncultured Anaerolineaceae bacterium | reverse complement strand
CTGGAACAGATCGCTGCGACCGCATGCGAACTGGCCCAGGCTCGATACGCGGCAGTCGGAGTGGTAGGCGACGATGGGGGATTAAAGCAATTCATCACAGTTGGAATGTCGAAAGACGAGATTAAACAAATTGCTCACCCGCCGGTTGGGCTGGGCTTGATAAGGGCGTTGATGGATTCTGAAGATCCCATCCGTCTGCCTGTTATACAAGATGACCCTCGTTCGGTTGGTTTCCCTAAGAATCATCCTGCCATGGGTTCTTTCCTGGGCGTACCCATCCGTGCCGGTGATCGCCAACTGGGACAGATCTATCTAACCAATAAATTGGATGTTTCCGAATTTACCGAGGACGACCAGCGGATCATCCAAATGCTGGCAGGTTACGCAGCAGCAGCCATTCAAAACGCCCGGCTGCTGGATGAGATGCGGGTACATGACGCAGTTCTGACACGGCGCAGTGAAGATCTTTCCCTTCTGAACGATATCGCTTCGGCGCTGACCTCCTCGCTTGAACAGGATGAGATCCTCAATAAGACACTTGCGGCTATGATGGATTATATGAAAGTCGAGGCGGGCGAGATTTTTCTGCTTGAAGATGATGGGGAAACTCTTCGCATGGTGTTGCATCGGGGGCAGGCCGCGGAAGCCTTTTGGACCCGGAACCGGTTCAAAAAAGGAGAAGGTGTCCTTGGTATGGTGGCACAAACTGGTGAGCCTGTGCTCAGGTCTGACCTGACCAAGGATTCGCAGTTCATTCGTTCTGCGATTTTGGAAGCCGGGTTCCGTCAAATGGCCTATTTACCCTTGAAATCCGGTGATAAGGTGTTGGGTGTCATGAGTGTAGCCACGCGCAGCGCACAGCCATTGGATGAATTGAGCCTTCAGTTACTTAGTGCAGTTGCAAATTGGGCAGGCCTGGCGATAGAAAATGCCCAACTTCACCAAAATGCACGACGACTTGCTGTGCTGGAAGAGCGCGATCGCATCGGTATGGACTTGCATGACGGCATTATTCAGTCCGTTTATGGCGTGGGTTTATCTCTTGAAAATGCTTTCCATACTATAGATGAAGACCCCGACCTGGCTAAAGTGCGTATTAAAGAATCGATTGCCGGTTTAAACCAGTCTATTCGCGATATTCGTGCCTATATCCTCGACTTACGTCCTCGTCAAATGGGGGATGATGGGTTGATGAGCGGTTTGAGACGTCTTGTGACGGAATATCGCGCCAATACCTTTTCTGAGGTATTGTTGAATGGACCGGAAAAACAGCCTGATGAGCTGCCACAGGCTAATAATTTGGCTTTATTCCACATTTGCCAGGAGGCATTGGCAAATGCAGCAAAGCATTCCGGCGCAACTCACGTCGATATCAATCTTTTTAGATCAACGGATCGCGTTGTGATGGAGATCCATGATAATGGAAAAGGTTTCGCCATGGAAAAAATGAGCACAACCATCGGACATGGGTTGTCTAATATGCAGACGCGTGCACATGCAGTGGGTGGTGATGTCGAAATAACCTCTGCTCCCGGAGAAGGCACGACGATTCTTGCATGGGTTCCGCTGGATGGAAAGCATTAATCGAATCAAACACAATTTCTTTAACATTCAATCACAAATTTCAGAGGCTCGCATACCGCGAAAAGAAATAAATTCGCGGTATGATTCTTTAACGTTGGATTAACAGGTTGATGATCGTTTGACCTGCAATACCCATAGGTGGGGGGGTAACGAGGGTTGGATGGTGTAGTTGGCTGAAACGTGCGTTCTATCGTAAATTAAATAGCAGCGGCTACGCATTATGATTCTTTAACATTGACCAACCTTAATAAAGCACATGTTTTAAACTTAGCGTAGGTGAAAAGTGTTGTAATGTATGGAGCTTATCTGCTAGAATGAGTCCATCGCTGAGAGAGAGGGATGTGAATTCAAACCACATCTCAAGTTTCTGAAAAGTAAGAAGATACACTTTAAAAGTAAATATCCGTATCACGTCCTAAACCGCGGAACGTTTGCGGGTTAGTTTAACGCATCTTTGCACTTCATTCTTCGATATTTAAGGGAGCAGACTATGAATGCTGACCAGGCATGGCAATCGGTTCTTGGACAACTTCAAATGGAGATGCCCAAGGCATCCTATAATACCTGGGTCCGGGATACGCATCCCTTGTTATACGAGAATGGTGCGCTGACCGTTGGTGTACCGAATGCCTATGCGCGTGACTGGCTGGAAAGCCGTCTGGCGAGCACGGTTGATCGTCTATTGGTTGGGATTTTGAATTCCAGCGTGTCCGTTAATTTTGTGGTGGCGCAGGGAGATGAATCCGAGACAGCTGAAACCGATGCAATCCCGCAGGTCCAGGGTGAAGAGACCGAACCGCGCGCCCGTCATTCCTCCCTTAATCCCCGTTATACCTTTGAGACGTTTGTGGTTGGTTCAGGCAACCGCCTGGCTCATGCAGCCT
>CAZPCR010000512.1:0-2473 GCA_964585035.1 uncultured Anaerolineaceae bacterium | reverse complement strand
AAGTGCCTGGGCAAGATGAACGACGTGGCCCAGGATGGGCGGACCGTCCTATTTGTAAGCCATAATATGTCCGCCATCCTGCGCCTCACCCACGAAGCAATTGTCCTGAAAAAAGGCCGGATGATCAAGCGGGCACCGACCCAGGAAGCCGTGGATTTTTATCTGTCCTCCGGCCAGGCAGAGGTGGGCGAGCGGATCTGGGATGCAGAAGATATCCCGGCTTCTGCGGCACCTTTCAAACCGATCGCACTGCGACTTAAAGATAAAAACAATAAAGTAGTGGATACGGTCCGTTCGACCGAACCCGTAACACTTGAACTGGAATATCAACTCGACGCACCGATCACAGGCCTGCGGGTGGGCATGTATCTCAGCACAATGCGCGGGGAATATGTGTTCACCGCCTTCGATACAGACGACGAGATGCGTTTCGAACAATTCGGTGCGCGCAAAGCGGGACATTACTTCAGCCGCTGCTGCCTGCCAGCCGACTTTTTGAATGAAGGCCGTTATTCGCTTGGAGTGAACGCCAGTTCATTCGGTGTGCGGCGCTATTTTATGGATGAGACTGCGTTGTCGTTCAATGTGGATATTTCAGGGGCACCCGGTACACAGTGGCCCGAACAGAGGCAGGGACCCGTCCGCCCCCGTCTCGATTGGCAGATCGAGAAAGTCGAATAAAGCATTAATGGCACTTGCCTTTAAAGACATCCTCGGCAATGTCCCGATGGCGGCAGACCTGTATGATGCCGTCCGGCGCGGCCGTCCCAAGACGCGTTATAACCTCGAACAATTGGCGGCGCACCTTTCCTCGGCAGTCGAGCAGACGCGTCCTTTTGCCGAGAAGGCAAAACCCGGTAAGAAGTTGCTGCTGTTCGGCACGCTGCATTACTGGATCGAACAAGCTGCAATCGTGGGATTGGCTCTACGCGGCATGGGGCATGACGTCACCATCGCCTACCTGCCTTACGGCAATTACGATAAAGAAATCAACGCTTTCGACCTGCGCCGACAGGACTTATATACACGCAGGGTATTATCACCGCTTGATGGACTTATCAATTATGTTTCCCTACTTGACGTCCACCCAACGGAAGGATTACCTGCCGGCCTGGAAAGGGCCGTCGAAACAGCATCCGCCTTCGATACGATGTATACACTTCAGGTCGAGGAATTTGACCGGCAATCTCATTTATTCAAACTGAGAACCGAACGCAACCGCGCCGCCGCATTGCAGACATTGAGCTTGTTACAAAGCGAAGACCCGGATGCAGTACTCATCCCCAATGGCCTTGTGACAGAATTGGGTGTTTTCTATCATGTGGCGCGCCATCTGGACCTGATGACGGTTACATATGAGTTTAACGATCAGCGCGAACAGGTATGGCTGTCGCAGAATGAAATTGTCATGCGCCAGCACATCGACGAGTTGTGGCAGGCGCGCGGCAGGCAGCCCCTGACCGATCCCGAGCGCGAAAAGATCGCTGCTCTGGAGGATGCACGTACCAGCGCCCAGAAATACGGCAAAGGGACGCGCTTCTGGCAGGACGCAGCCTCCATCGGCGGCGAGCAACTGCGAAAGGCACTCGGACTCGATAAGCGCCCGATCATTCTGCTGCCGACCAATGTGCTGGGGGATACCCTGACATTGGGACGCAATATCTTTACAGCCAGCATGGCCGAATGGATCGATAAAACCGTGCGATATTTTGCCAATTGCAAAGACGTGCAATTGGTGGTGCGTATTCATCCCGGTGAGCGCCTGATGAAAGGGCCCTCGATGCAGGGGGTGATCGAGCAAGCTTTGCCGGAACACCCTGAACACATCCATGTGATCGGGCCGATGGAAAAGATCAACACCTACGATATCATGGAGATCGCGAGTCTGGGGCTGGCTTACACAACGACCGTGGGCCTGGAGATGGCAATGCGCGGCGTGGCGGTGATCGTGGCCGGGAACACGCATTATCGAGGTCGGGGATTTACCTACGATCCTTCGAGTTGGAATGAATATTATGCCCTGCTCGAGAAGATCCTGTCCGATTTGCCGGGACATCGCCTGGACCCGGAACAGGTAGAAACAGCCTGGAATTATGCTTATCGATTTTTCTTCGAATTCCCGCTAAATTTTCCATGGCGGCTGATGCATTTCTGGGATGACATGAAAGTCTGGCCGCTCCAGCGCGTGTTGTCCGATGAAGGCCAGAAAGAATACGGGCAAACTTTTCGATATCTGGCCGGTGAAAAAATCAAATGGTAATTGCACTGGATAGAGAGAAGACATAAAGGGCTATCGTCCCACAAGGAAATATGGAAAACACCAAACAACAAGTGCGCGAATTCTATGACCAGATCGGCTGGTCTCAAGTCAGCGGCGGCCTGTATCAAAATGCCCGTTATGAGGACTTGCGCCCGGTGTCGCGCGAGTATATCCACAAGTGCCACCTGCGAGTGAATCGCTACCTGGCTCCGC
>CAZPCR010000511.1:0-2488 GCA_964585035.1 uncultured Anaerolineaceae bacterium | reverse complement strand
TTCAGGGTGGTTTAAATCCGGCTTTTTATCGTCATGATCGCCAATTTAATAGTAGATCAAGGCCGGGATTTCGGTAGATTTGCAGGTTTGGGTTCGGTTTTACACTTTTGAACAATAAACTTTATTCAATCATGAATAAGCTAGTGATTGAGATGCTCGAACATAAGCGGCAGTTTTTCGACAATCGATCCGACTACTTGAGGAAATATTCCAAGGATGAATAACCCCAATATACCGATGCTGAGCATCCCGCGTTGGACCAGGTTCTCTTTTAGTGACCAGGTAGTCTCTTCTTTTTGCATGACCAGCACGGCCAGCATCCTGAACGCACCGATCAACAAACCGAGCAATCCAACCAAATACCAGATGGCTTCGCCAGTCGATTCGTACGCCAGGCTCTGCCATAAGGCCAGCCGGGGTGGAAAACCGGCGAGCAATGGGAAACCGGCATTCGATAACGCGGCGAGGACCAGGCCGGCGGTTGCCAGTGGATAGGTACGCGCCAGTCCCTGCATGGAGGAGAAGTGAAACGTTTCATCCTTCGTTTTAAATATGGAAAGCGAGAGCGCCCAGATCGCGAGACTGATGCCGCGTGGGATAAGGAAAAGAAAGACGAGGTCTGCACTTGTACCCGCCGCCATGCTGACTGCAAGAAGCAGGAAACCCGTTTCCGCGATCGTTGTATATGCCATGAGACGCCCAAAGTGATGCTGGAATGCGGCCCATAACCCACCCGATACGAGCATGAGCAGGCCCACCACACGCAGCCCGTCGATCACCTGGGCGGAGGTTCGAAGCCATGCATAACGGTCGAGAAAGCTTATCCCGAAAATAATGATGGTAGTCGGGAGAATCCACAGCAAAAAACCAACGGCATACGGCGAGCTTTCCTCCATTAATTGAGGGATCCAGTTATAAAGAGGAAAGATCGCCAGTAAAAAGGCAAAGCCCAGCCCGAGCATTACCGTTGATTGGACCGTGAGTGCCAGATCACCGGGACTGGCCTCGACTCCTGCCAACAACCATCCGGCAAAGAGGATGAATGGCATCCCGAGCGTCTGGTAGATAAGAAACCGGATCACACCCTGCCCGGGTTTTTGCTCGAGCGGAGAAAGCAAAGGTACTGCCACCAGCACAGCCATCTCGATTAACAAAGAAGCGAAGAGGAAAGGCTGGACGGCGATGGATGCGACCAGTAAGGCTGTAATGATCAGCCCGAGCGGGATCAAGCGCTTCGCAACGCCCGCTGCTTCGCCTCCGAAAAACCATAAGGCGCACATCCCGAAGATCATGGCCAGCAATGGCGCCTCCGCTGCTGATAATACGAGGCTCCTTCCCAGGAAGGAAACGGATGAAGCGATCTTGAAGGAAATCGGACCAAACCCCATTGCTTCATCGATTGGTACGACCAGGGCAATGCCGGCCAAAATAAGGGAAACTAATCCGCCGGTGATGGCGATTGAATGCTCGTCCAGCAGCAACAAGGTAAAACCGCCGATCAGAATGGGGAGGATGATCCATAAGGAGGGTGCGTTCATTATTCTTCCTCCGTCATGGTTCCGTTCAACAAATACGCGCCCACCAATCCCAGGCCAAGGTTCACGACGGCCAGCAGTGCTGCAACGAGAATCGAACCCTCGATAGCGGCATACAGGATCTCGAAACCACCAAGGACAGTGAGGAGTGCAAAGATCACACGCGCGATTTGCGAACTTGTACCAAGGTGCAATAAACCGATACCGGTCAATAAGATCGTGCCTGCGATAACAGGTGCACCGATACCCGCCAGGTAGTTTGCCATACGCGGTGTGACTGTGATGGTGAGGATGACGATCATACCGACCATGAACAAGCGAAAGCCAAGACCTTGCGGCCAGAACCTTTCCTCGGTGTCTGTTTGGGGTGGCAGTGCCGTCAGGGTCATGCCGAGGGCGGCGGTAGCCATCCAGCCTGTGACCAACTTAACGGCAGCCATGCCCAAAGGCCAGTGCTGGGCCACCAGAATGGAGATGCCCAAATATTGTATGGCCAGCATTCCAAGGTCCCACCGCCAGTCTCGATTAAGGAACAGGCCCGTCGACGTGACAGCCACAATGACTACAGCAGTCCAGGACAGTATGGTGCCGAGCATGTTAAGGCTTCCTTTGGACGATGATGGAGACGAAGAGGATAAGGAATAACAAGACCCACATGATCCCGCCTTCGCCTTCCAATATTTCAGAGATGGTCTGGCTGACTCCGCCCAACCAGCGATAGAATGCCCAAATATTTCGATAAGGCTGGTCGAGACGGAACATGGACGCCGGCTGCAGCCAGTGGGCGGGAACGGGATTAAGCACCGGAAACCGAGGTATGGCCCATAATAAACCCAGGCTTAAGCAGGAAGCCAGGATGCCAGGGATCCAATCTGTAAATTGAAGCGCACCATTCCAATCTAAAAACCCAAGCACGAGTTGAACTAAAATCAAAAGCCCGATCCCCGCCGGAT
>CAZPCR010000510.1:0-2492 GCA_964585035.1 uncultured Anaerolineaceae bacterium | reverse complement strand
AACAGCTTCCCAAGTAAGAAAGCGATAAACCCTACTATCAAAATATAAATTGTATAAGTAAATTACATATAATAAAATCCAGGAATATGAAGTAGATTGTTCACCACTAATTGGGGTAAAAGCTCTTGATCGTCTTGTAGAGCATGCACAGAAGAAAATGGGAGTGAAGATAAGGGCAAACTCAATACTTATTGAGAAAGACAAAAAGAAATATAACGGCTTATTAGAGAATTTAAAGACAGCCAAATACGGGGAGAGATTAAGAGAAACTAAAGATTTTCATAGCTTAGAGGAAGGTCAAATTGCTATTGTTAATGAAGATGCCATATCTTTAGCAAATGATTTACTAGCTTATACCACCCATCCTGACACTTGGGCATTTTATCTACTCGATCCGTATGGCCCAAGTGGGATTCCATTTGATTTTGTCAAAAAGATTGTCAAGCAAGATCATCACGATGTAATGATAAATTTTATTTACGAAGACCTCCTTCGAAAAACCGGGATGTGTTTGAAAGAAAACCCCAGTCCGTCAGAAAAGCAACTTATTGATTATTGGACACAGGCCTTTGGTGGTAATTGGTGGATAGAACTTGCAAGAGAAACTCTATTGAACGAAGAATTAACCAGAAATTTTCGTACGGTTCTTGATGAGATACCTTTAGACGATATGGATGGGATGCCATTTACAGAAGAAGAACTGTCAGAAGTGAAAGAACAGAAATTTGTTTCGGCATATCGTGACACCCTGCGTTCAATGGATGAAACCTTGGTTACCAAGTTAGTAAATCTGAGATTTGGTGATAGAGAACGAACAATGTTTTATCTCTTCTTAACAACACATGATGCGACAGGGGCACTATCATTGAATCGTATATTGAATGATGCGAAATATCTTGAACATGAATTAAGATACAGACTAAAAGTTGCAAAGAAAACAGCCCCACCACCAGGGCAGATGACTTTATGGACAAATTCATTAGATTATGTAATAGTTCCTGAACTGGAAAAAACAACCAGACCAAATAGTGAAGAGATAGGTAAAATTATTATAGAAAAATTTTCCGGAAAAGAAGCGACAAAAAAGGATGTTTATAAAGAGTTAGCAAATACACTTTATTTTCCAGAGGAAGTCGATAAAGCTATACGACATTTAAGAAGGACTGAACAGGCTAAATTTGATGGTGAACTTAAGCACAAAACTATAATTCAGTTCTTAAAGAAGCAATAGTCAACTTAGAACATTAGTGCTATTATTAAAACATCCTTATTGGTAACAATTTCAAGGAGGCAGGAATGGCGGAACATTCAGGTATCGAGTGGACAGAATCCACGTGGAACCCTTTGACCGGCTGTAACAAAGTCAGCCCCGGCTGCAAACATTGTTACGCCGAACGCATGGCAAAACGGCTGAAAGCCATGGGTCAGCCGAATTATGCGAATGGCTTCAAACTCACCTTGCACGAAAACGCCATCGAAAAGCCGCTCGAATGGAAAAAGCCGCAGGTCATTTTTGTCAATTCCATGAGCGACCTGTTCCACAAAGATGTGCCTGTCGAGTTTATCTTTAAAATCTTCGATGTTATGCGCCGCGCTCACTGGCATACATTTCAAGTGCTTACCAAACGTGCAGAACGGCTTGAAGAACTAAGCCCTAAAATTGATTGGCCTGAGAATGTATGGATGGGCGTGAGCGTCGAAAATCAGGACTACACATTCCGTATTGACCATTTACGCAGGACCGGTGCAAAAACAAAATTCTTGTCGCTTGAACCATTGCTTGGCCCATTGCACAAACTAAATCTTAAAGGTATCAATTGGGCCATTGTGGGTGGCGAATCCGGGCCGGGTGCACGGCCACTCGATCCTGTTTGGGTAACGGATATTCGAGATCAATGCCTGAGGGCAAAGGTGCCTTTCTTTTTCAAGCAATGGGGCGGGGTGCAGAAGAAGAAGGCAGGAAGAGTCCTTGAAGGTAGGACATGGGATGAGATGCCCATGGATTTGATTAAGGTGTAAGTTTCTAAATACAAAGGTTTAAAGCGAACGGCGCATCTATTAATAGGTGTGCCGTTATAAGTTAAAGGTAGTATCTAACCGGATACCAAACCATTTTATAAGTATGGGAAAGGAACGAAGCTTATGATCAAGCTGACCCCTTTTTTACTATTCGACGGCAACTGTGCTGAAGCAATGACATTTTATCAAAAGTGTCTTGGTGGAAAGTTGACCCTTACAAAACTTGGTGATACTCCCATGAAAAACCAATTTCCAGTGGAGAAACATAACCGGATCATCAATGCTTATCTCAAAAGCGGTGCGATTGAGATCTCAGCCACCGATTGGATGGCATCCCCGGCGCTCGAGCCAAAGCAAGGCAATATGACTGCCATATTTGTTATCGGTGTCACCTATGACGAGCTGAAGGAAGTTTTTGACAAACTGTCAGAAGGGGCGGAAAAACAGAGTTTTCAGGAGTTGCATGAGATGCC
>CAZPCR010000509.1:0-2505 GCA_964585035.1 uncultured Anaerolineaceae bacterium | reverse complement strand
TTTCCCTTTTCGTCGTATCTCATTTCTTCACAAACTGCGTAGCCAAGTGCTTGTGTCATTCCGCCTTCGATCTGACCAGAGGCGGTAAGAGGATTTACAATCACGCCGGAATCCACTGCCATAACAAGCTTGTTAACAGTTACAACACCCGTTTCTATATCCACTGTTACTTCTGCAAATTGTGCGCCAAACGGAGGCGGCGATGATGGTGAGACATACGATCCGATTCCCATGATCTGCTCTTGATCGTTCCGATGCAGAGTATCCAGTGCAATTTCGGATAGAGAGACGGATTTTCCATTCGGGGCAATAGCCATTTTGCCGGATAATTTAATAGTAGTGTGATCTGTAACTTCGAGCATCTTTGCTGCCCGGATTTTTATACGCTCGGCAGCCATCTCCGCTGCTTTGACAGCAGCAGCTCCGGAAATGTATGTTGTGGAAGAGGCGTAAGCGCCTTTGTCGAATGGAGTAAAGTCTGTATCCGACGAATATGTAATAATATCGTCCAGTGGAACTCCAAGCACCTCGGCTACCATTTGGGCAATGACTGTATCGGAACCGGTGCCCAGATCTGTTGCGCCGACAAGTAGATTGAACGAGCCATCATCATTCATCTTTACCGATGCGCCACCCATATCGAGATAGGGAATCGCGGTTCCCTGCATCACCAGCGCGACACCGATACCTTTCCGGAAATGTGGTTTTCCAACATGCCAGGCTTCGTTTCCAAATTTAGTATCCCAACCGATTGCGGCCTTGGCTTGCTGGACACATTCTTCCAGCCCGACTGTATGAACGATCTCAGGCCTTGGCTCCCGGCCTTCATTCCAGGCAGTAGAAAAAGGATGATATTCGCCTGCGTGTATCGCATTTTTTAAACGAAATTCGATTGGATCGAGATTTAATGCACGCGATATCTTCTCCATGTGTCTTTCAACAGGCCAGTAGCCTTGTGGAACCCCGTATCCGCGAAATGCACCTGCCGGAGGGGTATTGGTATAAACGATATCGGCATAAAATCGGATATTTGGAGACTTGCGGTATAAACCATCACCAACATATAAGGCCATGGCTTTATGCCCGGTATTGCCGGTCACTGTCAATGCGTGACAGCCATATGCCCCCGTATCAGATAATGCATACATTTCGTTAGCTGTGATCGTTCCATCACGTTTAACACCGGTCTTCATTTTGATTTTCATTGGGTGACGCGAACGTGCCGCAATGAATTCTTCTTCGCGGGTATATTCATAAATGACGGGCCGCTTTGTTGCAATGGTCAGATGGGCGGCTACATCCTCCATTAATACTTCCTGCTTTCCGCCAAAACCTCCGCCGATGCGCGGCTTGATCACGCGTATCCTTTTTACGGGCAATTCAAGCACAGGCGCCAACATTCGACGCACATGGAAAGGTACTTGGGTAGAAGTACGGATTACCAACCGATCATCTTCGTCCCAATACGTTACCGTAACATGAGGTTCAATGGATACTTGTTGTACTTTGGGTACCTCATATTCTTCCTCAAAGATTTCATCTGCCTCATTAAAGCCTTTCTCCATATCCCCGATGTCAATACGGATCTTTGCGGCGAGGTTGCGACCCGGGTCTGAGTCGGCAAAGTTGATATATTCGGGTTCCTCGTGTATACGGACAGCATTTGGATCCATGGCTTTCGATGAATCCAAAACAGTCGGGAGAGCTTCGTACTCGACTTCGATCAGACCTATAGCTTTTTCTGCAATTTCCGCCGTTTCGGCTGCGACAAAGGCGACTCGATCACCGACGAACCGGACTTTATTATCCAGTGAAAACGTATCCAGCGGACCTGGTATCGGATCCGATTGGCCGGCCGTAGACCAAACCACGCGCGGTATATCCTGCCAAGTCAAAACGGCTGCAACACCAGGCAGTGCTTTGGCTTTACTGACATCGATCTTCTTGATCCGCGCATGTGCAAGGGGGCTGTGTAGAACTTTTGCGACAAGCAAACCGCGTTTTTCGATATCGGCAGTATAGGCGGGTTTACCCTGTACGAGCTTCACGGCATCCACTTTCTTTTCGGGTTTTCCGACCACTTTCCAAGCCTCGGTTTGAGTGGCGACCACGACCTTAGGCCGCGTCAATAAATTGGAAAACTGGTCGCTCGATAAATTGGATGATTTGTCGCCTGAGGGGTTTCCGCCTTCCCAATTGCCCAAATCCCAATTTACCGATTCCCCATCGAGTGATTCTTCACCTCTCATGACCGCGGCGGCTCTTAACACAGCCTGAACAGGCTTGAGATATCCGGTGCATCGACAGAGGACCCCAGAAATTGCTTCGCGAACTTCATCTTCGGTTGGGTTTGGATTCTTGTCTAGTAAATATTTAGCTGCAAGAATTTGGGCAGGTGTGCAATAACCGCATTGGATAGCGCCTGTCTCAACGAAGGCTTGCTGCAAGGGATGTAGACCCTCTGTCTTAAGCCAGCCTTGGTCCGGATGTTCGCCCAACGATTCG
>CAZPCR010000508.1:0-2514 GCA_964585035.1 uncultured Anaerolineaceae bacterium | reverse complement strand
CAACCTTTGCCCCGAAATGCTCGGCCTGCTTCTGGAACAGCTCACCCAATTGCGCACCGCCCAGCCCATCCGGAAAACCGGGATAGTTCTCGATGGTGTACGTTAGTGCAGCCTGCCCGCCCAATTGAATGCCCGTCAATACGATCGGCGCAAGTTCTGCACGCGCCGCATATAATGCAGCAGAAAGCCCCGCCGGCCCGGAACCAAGCACCAGCACTTGTACGTGTTTTGAATTTCCATTATTTGAATTATTTGCCATTTGATCAAACACCCGAATGATATTTATTAACCTGTGTATTGACGCACTCAGGCAGTCGTAACTTACCCGCTCGCATTGTATCAGATAAAGGCTCAAAGGAATTCATCGGACCAAAAAAGTATTAGCTTGCAGCAAACTATCTTCCGGTTTATAGTCATCGAATGCAAGGGATGGCTCCATGATCATTATCTTGATGGGTGTTTCCGGCTCCGGAAAGACAACCATCGGCAAGCTTCTAGCAAACGACCTGGGTTGGGATTTTTATGATGCTGACGACTTCCACCCAACGCAGAATATTGCGAAAATGTCGCGCGGCCTGGCGTTGAGCGACGAAGACCGCCAACCCTGGCTCCAATCGCTGCAAGCCTTGATCCTCGACTGTCTCAAGAGTGGGAAGCAGATTGTGATCGCATGTTCAGCGCTCAAGGAAATATACCGTACCTCCCTGAGTGTGAACGACAATGTTAAATTCATTTATCTTAAAGGAAGCTTCGAGCAAATCAAAGCACGCCTTACCTATCGACAGGATCATTTCATGCCGAGCGACCTTCTGGCTGACCAGTTCGCCACACTGGAAGAACCCCGGGATGCTGTGCTGATTGATATCTCCATGCCCCCCGATCAAATATCCAAGGCGATACGTATTGCCCTGAATATTTAAGAATGCCGTTTCACGACCTTATCCGTTATCGCCAGCGCTTCATCGAGAATCTCAAATCCCTCTGCAAGCTGTTCCTCGGTAATGATCAGGGGCGGAATGATCAATGCGGTGTGCCAATGTATATCAAGGAACAACCCGCGCTCGAGACAATATTTTTTAAAGGCGGTCATTTCTGGGCTGGTTCCATTCCAGGGCGCCATAGGCTCTTTGGTATTTCGGTCTTTTACCAATTCAATGATCCCAAAAAGGCCGATCGAACGGACTTCTCCGACCGAAGGGTGCGTCTCACCCAGGTCATTCAACATGCGTCTCAACACCGGTCCCATAAGAGCCGCATGTTCGACGAGCTTATCAGTCTTCATTACGTTAATGTTGGCGATTGCCGCAGCCAATGAAATTGGGTGTGAAGTGTATGTCAACCCTGATTTATAGGGCGTCTTATCAAAATGGGCTGCAATCTCGGGTTTCATCGCCACCGCGCCAAGCGGGGCATAGGCAGACGTAAGTCCCTTTGCCATCGTCATGATGTCTGGCACTACGTTCCAATTGTCCACTGCGAACCATTTACCGGTGCGGCCAAAGCCGCTCATCACTTCATCTGCGATCAGGAGAATGCCGTACTTGTCGCACAAAGCGCGCACGCCCTGCATGTAACCGTCGGGTGGAATAATGATCCCGTTCGTGCCGGTCACAGATTCGATAAATATCGCGGCAATTGTTTCAGGCCCTTCATACTGGATGATCTCTTCAAGATGATTCAGGTAATCGTGAGTGAAGTCCTCTTCGGAAATATCGGGGTTGGACCGATGGAATGTTGAACGATATCGGTATGGATCGAGGAAATGTACGATCCCCGGCATCAGCATCGGCTCCCAGGCTACTCTGCGCGGGTCGCCGGTCGCAGCCATAGCGCCCGCCGTCGCCCCGTGGTACGAGCGATAGCGCGTCAAAATCTTGAAGCGCCCCGTATTACCACGCGCCAGTTTGATGGCATTCTCATTGGCATCCGCCCCACCCAGCGTGAACAGCACCTTCGATAATTGGCCGCCCGGTGAAACCTCAGCGACCAGCCTGGAGGCCAGCGCCCGTACTTTATTTGTCATGCCCGGCGCCGTATAAGGAAGTTGGCGCGCCTGGTCGACCATGGCTTCGATCACACGCGTATCCCCATGCCCGATATTGACGCACATCGTCATCGAATTGAAATCGAGATAACGTTTATCATCCAGGTCCCAGAAGTAAACACCTTTTGCCGATTTCACCGCGATCGGGTTGACGTTGGATTGTGCCGACCACGTCCAAAAGACATGCTCTTTAGACAGGGGGAGAATTTCATTATCAGGGAGATCAAACATAAGTGTCCTCAACAATTCGTACAAACAAATGGGAAAAAGATTTTCCCCATTTCTTCTTTTCATCTTGTCCAACCTTTTATCATTCGTTTCCATCAAATTATAACGCCGCACGATGGTGATTCGAAGACATCGACAAATTAAAAAAATTCCTCCCTCGAATAGAGGGAGGAATTTACATATATATTAATGGGTTAGTGGGTTATCAATACGAGCGTGGCAGGAGTCGTCAGTATCGAAAT
>CAZPCR010000507.1:0-2519 GCA_964585035.1 uncultured Anaerolineaceae bacterium | reverse complement strand
GGAAATCGCGGCGGGTCTTCACGGGCAGGTGGCAATTTCCAGTGCCAAAGTAGCCTATCAGATGTATCAGGAAATTTTCAGCGGAGAGCGATTTCAAAAGTTGGCTAAATTTGGTGCTCGTACTCAGCGTTTGCTTTGGGCGAGCACAGGCACCAAGAACCCGGATTATAGCGATATAAAATACATCGAAGCATTGATTGGCCGTGAGACGATCAACACGATGCCGCCTGAAACCCTGAATGCTTATCGGGATCATGGCAAACCTCTTTCTCAATTGGAGGAAGGTACACAGGAAGCCTACCGCGTGCTCGAGGCGTTAGGCCAGGCCGGAGTGGACCTGGATGCATCGACGCAGGAACTCGAAGACGAAGGGGTATCGAAATTCAACCAGGCCTTCGCAAAACTGACGGCTGCCCTGCAGGAAAAACGGACGGCGTCACTAAAAGAATCGGTGAATCCATGACCCCATCTTCTCCTGTCACAACCCTATTCCTCGATATAGGCGGCGTCCTGCTCACAAATGGTTGGGATCATACGATTCGAACACATGCGGCTGAAAAATTCGGCCTGGATTATGACGAGATGAATGAGCGCCATCACCTCACCTTTGACACCTACGAAGAAGGCAAGCTCAGCCTGGACGAATATTTGAATCGGGTTGTTTTTTATCAGGAGCGGTCCTTCTCACGGGAAGAGTTCAAGGTTTTTATGTATGCCCAGTCCGAACCCTTTCCGGATATGCTCAAGTTGATGCACGATCTTAAGACTCAACACGGACTTCAGATCGCGGCGGTAAGTAATGAAGGCCGCGAGCTTACGGTCTATCGCGTCGGACAATTCAAGCTGGGGTCCTTCATTGACTTTTTTGTGTCGTCTTGTTTTGTCCACTACCGCAAGCCCGATGCAGATATGTATCGAATTGCATTGGATATTTCTCAAGTGACCCCGGAGCAGGTGGTTTACATTGACGATCGGCCCATGTTTGTTGAGATTGCTCAGGAACTTGGGATTCGGGGGATCATTCATAAGGATTACGAAACCACTCGGAAAACTCTTGAGGCGTTGGGCCTTTCGCTTAAGAATTGAGTGCTGTGCAAACGATTCAACAATGGCTGATTCGGCCAAATTGGCGGAAGGAGATCGGGAGATGGTGGAACAAAAATACAAGATCGGAATGATTGGTCTGGGGGTCATGGGACGCAATTTGGTGCTGAACATGGCGGATCACGGATTTGCCGTCAGTGGTTACGATAAAGATCCCTCGCAAGTTCAGGAATTACGAGCGGAAATTGGAAACCGTACCATAACCGCCGCACAGACCCTGAAGGAATTTGTCGGTGGCCTTTCCAAACCGCGCGTCATCATGATGTTGGTTCCGGCCGGGCAGGTTGTGGACGATGTGATCCGCGGCTTGATCCCGCTGTTGGACAAAGGTGATCTGATTATCGATGCCGGTAACTCGCATTTCAAAGATACGGATCTGCGCTCGCAATCGCTGGCTGAAAAAGGATTTCTTTACATGGGGGTCGGAATTTCCGGCGGCGAGCAGGGTGCCCGGCATGGTCCCAGCCTGATGCCCGGTGGACCAAAAGAGGCCTATAAGCGCGTCAAGCCCATTTTTGAGGCCGTTGCGGCGCGTGTGGGAAGAGCGCCATGTGTTGCTTACCTCGGGCCGGGCTCGGCCGGTCATTATGTCAAGATGGTGCATAATGGCATCGAATACGGTTTGATGCAGTTGATCGCAGAATCGTACGATCTGATGAAGCGCGGTTTGGGGTTATCCAATGACGAGTTGTCTCAAGTTTATGGGGATTGGAATAAATCAGGGCTCAATTCCTATCTCATCGAAATAACTTCTTCGATTTTCCGTAAGGTGGATGAACGCACCGGGAAACAACTTATCGATTTGATCCTGGATGAAGCCGGGCAGAAAGGTACCGGAATGTGGACTTCGCAGGACGCCATGGATATCCAGGTGCCCACCCCAGTGATCGATGCGGCAGTGGTTGCACGTAACCTGTCTGCCTTGAAAGCGGAACGGGAGGCGGCAGGCAGGAAACTTAAAATACAAATTCCCCGCGTTGAAGGTGATCGGGATGCATTTCTGACTCAACTCAAAGGCGCAATGCTTGCATCCATGGTCATCACATATGCCCAGGGGATGGCCCAGCTACGCATCGCATCCAAGGTTTATAAATATGATTTGAAATTGGAAGAAGTGTCGCGTATTTGGCGAGGCGGCTGCATTATCCGCGCCGGTTTGCTTGATGATATACGCGCCGCATACCATGCACATTCCGACTTGGCCAATATATTGGATGATGGCCGCTTGGGAAACGATGTGATGACAGGCCAAAAGGATTTGAGATCGGTCGTTGCCTCTGCCGCAAAACTTGGTCTTCCTGTCCCCTGTCTGATGGCTTCCCTCGCTTATTTCGATGGTTATCGCAGCGCCTGGCTGCCCGCTAATTTGATCCAGGCCCAGCGTGATGATTTTGGCGCTCACACCTATGAACGCG
>CAZPCR010000506.1:0-2522 GCA_964585035.1 uncultured Anaerolineaceae bacterium | reverse complement strand
AGTGCCCCCATGGAGATTCGAACTCCAGTCTTAACCTTGAAAGGGTTGCGTCCTGGGCCTCTAGACGATGGGGGCATACTTTGAGGCGGGCGGATTTTATCATCCCAGCGTACGCTGGTCAAGCAAATTGAGAGTTACTCTGTAACAATAGTTGGCCGGTTTTGGCTATTAATCACTCCACCATTCAGGCCGGTGGTTTGCTCTCCGTTTTTACCCTTTGATTAAGGAGTGCTACCAGGTCGATCTGACGCCGGTTGATGAGCATCCCTCCGCTTTCGATGCGTAAGTTCGGGATCAGGATGCCGGTCAATGTGGCATTGAAGACCGGTATGAATTCACGCGATCCATCGGTCATCAGGCCAGTAAAATCGAAACGACCTGACAACTCCATGGTCCCTTCGATCTCGAACATTTGGGTCGTAAGACGGACAGGATACTCGACCATATTGGAGAAACCGCCGCGCACCAAGGCCTGTGGGCCCAAGTCTTCGCGGCGTCCCACACAGACGGCATAAACGTGGGCCTTCATCATGCGCGTCATCTCGAAGTGATCCACCAGTTTGGTAGGCATCGGTAAGCGCGCCAAATGTGCATCGTGGATCTCCAGGATCGAACGGGTGCTATCGTTCAACATCCCTATGGCGCCGGTGTTGCTGACCATGATCTTTCCGACCACTCGATAACCCGACGTGAATATATCTGCGGGAAGAAAGCGATTTGTTCGGGGAGATGTATCCATCGTCATGGGAGAGTGCCTTGTCAGCTAGGATTCGGCGGAGGGGCGAGGAGCAGAGCGGCGAGTGGTATGCGGGGCAGCATGTTTACGTCCGGTGGGTTTACCTGCGTTTGGGTTTAACAGCATGGTCAGCCAGGAAATGGATTTCTCGTCGTATTCACGGCGTCCACAAACATCACAGACCCAGGCGGGGAAGTTGGGAACTGTAATGAGTTCGTCCTCCAGCCATGTGAAATACGTAACGAATTTCAGGCGCATGACACCGGCCTGACATTCGGTACAGGAAACCAGTTCGGGAAGTATTGGTAAAGTTTGGTCACTCATAATATCTCTAATGTGCGGCAGCGGCGATTTGTATGTGATTGATCATGGCCCATTCAGGTGGCGGCCAGTAGATAACCAGGGCTTTGCCGATCACGTTTTTCTCCGGCAAAAAACCCCACAGATGTGAATCCGAAGAGTTGGTCCGGTTATCGCCTAATACGAACAAATAACCATCCGGTACCTGCCAATCACCGTTGTAATTGGGTATCGCATTGATGTAAGGTTCGCTCAATGTCTGACCATTGATCATGACTTGGCCAGAATGGATACTGATTTTATCACCGGGAATGCCCATAATCCGTTTAATGAGATCGAGATCGGGGGCGGTGGTTGAACGGAAGACGATAATATCACCGCGAGTGGGAGTACCCATATCATAAGCCAGTTTATTAACCAGGATGAACTCACCATTCTGCAATGTGGGCAACATGCTAACGCCATCGACACGCACGCGGGCTGAGACTGAATTGATAATCAGAAACAAAACCACGGCCAGCCCGACCGTTTCGAGAAGATCGATCAGGAAGCGTTTCCAATCAGTTTTTTCCTGATTTGGGTCCGGTTGTACAAGCTGACCCTCAGGTTTTAAAGTTTGCAAAAGACCTCCGAATAAGTCCTTGGATTATTATACCTGACCCCATGCAAAGTACGTGGGAATGATTATTTCATGTTCTCCACGCCTCAAGGCCTGTTCATCCAGATGCTTCATTTCATGTAATTCTTCCCTCGTAACAGTTCCAGCCAGGTCAGCCTGGAGGACCGACCATTCGTTTTCCCACTCCTCGAGGGTGAGCGCGTCTTTGCCTCGATTTTGGATGACTCCTGTTTCAAGGAGGCTTATCCCTGCTTGATAAAACAAATCTGCTAGCCGCGAACCGATGCCGACGTCCGCACCTTGCTCGATTAATGATTCGGTTTGTCGTTTTCCGAGCCAGGACATTTCCGGGGGCCGGTCAACCCGGGATGTGTAATCAGGTTCGGCCATTGCAAGGACATGACCTTGAGGCTTTGTCACCCTTTTCATTTCATACAAAGCTCTTAGTGGATCGCCCACCCATAAAAGCAGGAAATGGCAATAAGTAATATCGAAAGTTTTATCGAGGTAGGGGAGATAGAGCGCATCGCCCCGGGTTAAAAATGCACCCGGTGCGTGGTTTCTGCATTCTGCCAATGAGGCTGCCGACAGATCGATTCCGTACAGGGCCACGTGGGTATGAAGATCACGGTCTGGCAGTGATTCTTCACAAATAATAGCGCCGGTGCCGCAACCGACTTCGAGCACACGCTGCGCGCCGGAAAACCCGGCTTTCCGGAATAAATAGGCCCGCAATTCACGCGTCCATCCGGCTTGCTGCAGGTAACGGTTGTGCCAGTTCATTCTTTCCAATCGAGAATAAACTGCACCTGCGAATCCGTTTGAGGTGAGCGCGGATAGAACTGGCGTTTAGGGACATCCTGCCAC
>CAZPCR010000505.1:0-2525 GCA_964585035.1 uncultured Anaerolineaceae bacterium | reverse complement strand
TTTTAGTTATAGAGGATATCATTTACTGCTTCTTGCATAAATTTCTACTGCTTCGCATACTACATTGCAGTACCTTGTAAACTTGTTTTCAGGATTTGTAGGGTAGAAAAAAACTCTTGTAGTTTAGATAATTACGCAGTACTCTATAGAAGTACCCCGATATAAAAACGGGTGTTAAAAACACCAAACTCATAGGGAAGAGAAACATGGACAAATTGACGATAAACCGCCAAGTCACAGCACGCATCCCAACGCGATACGGGACATTCCAACTCATGTTGTTTACCAGTAATTTCGACGACAAGGAACAACTGGCATTTGTGATGGGCGATATCCGGGGGAAAGATAATGTTTTGCTGCGCGTGCATTCCGAGTGTTTCACAGGTGACGTGCTCGGCTCCTTACGCTGCGACTGCGGAGAGCAGCTTGACCACGCGCTGCAAATGATCGCGCAAGCCGGACGAGGTGCGGTGCTTTACCTCCGCCAGGAGGGACGCGGCATCGGCCTGCTCGATAAACTACATGCTTATAACCTACAGGACGATGGCCTCGATACCGTCGAGGCCAATTTGAAGCTCGGTCATCAACCCGACGAACGCGATTACACTCTGGCGTCCCTGATGATCCGCGACCTGGGCATTCGTTCTGTTAATCTGGTTACAAACAACCCGAAGAAGATCAGCGAACTGCGGGGATTGGGAATTACCGTCCAGCAGCGCACGTCCATCGAGGTGCCACCCCGGCCTGAAAACTTTAATTATCTGCATACCAAGGCCCGGCGCATGGACCACATCCTGCAGCTCGTTGGCCAGTTACAATTCTCGGAAGATAACGCCTAACCTACCTTCAGATCAAGGAGAGAATATGCAACTCAAAACCAATCATTACGTCATCATCCTTCTCGTGCTTGTCACCGCTGTTTTACACCTGGCGGCGGCTTTTGATCGCATTTTATTCCCGGCAGGAGTCCCCGACCCATTGTTCCTCCTTAACGGACTGGGATATCTGGGCTTGTTAGGCGCCTTCTTCCTGCCGATCCCCTTCTTTCAGCAAAGGCATAAACTGGTCTGGCAGGTGTTGTTTGGTTACGTGATCCTGACCATCGTAGCCTGGCTTGTAATCTGGGTTGGGATCAACGTCATCGGACAGGGAGTGTCCTTCTTCAGCAGGGATTCCATATATGGCGTACCTGCGAAGATCGTCGAAGTGATCTTGTTGATCTTATTGTGGAAAGATAGGCCCTAGCAGCACTACAGGGGGCAAAGTAAAATAAACACATGGATCGTAAGCTCGTTTATTTTGTCGCGCCAGGCCGGGTTGAACTGCGCGAAGAATCCTTGCCGGGTCTCAAAGCAGATGAGGTTTTAGTGGAAACACAAGTTTCCGGCATCAGCGCCGGGACTGAAATGCTTGTCTATCGAGGGCAATTCCCGCGCGACCTGGAGGACTCACATGACAGTCTGAGCAGCGGCCTGAGTTATCCGCTACCCTATGGTTATGCATGCGTTGGAAGAGTGAAAGAGACCGGGTCCTCCGTCCCGCGCGAATGGAAGCAACGCCTGGTATTTGCGTTCCAGCCGCATACCTCGCATTTTATTACTACCCCTAATTCCCTTTTCCCCATCCCTGAATCACTTTCTGCGGAAGCTGCAGTTTTCCTGCCCAACATGGAGACGGCGGTTAATTTGGTCCAGGATGCCGCGCCAATATTAGGTGAACGCGTCCTTGTTTTAGGCCAGGGCATCGTCGGTTTGCTGACCGCTGCGCTGCTGCACGAATTTCCATTAGAATACCTGGTTACTGCCGATCGGTACGAACTTCGTCGTAAAGTCTCCCTGGGTATCGGAGTCAACGACGCGCTGGATCCCACTTTTGACGATTTCCGTGCGGAAGCGCTTCGATCTTCACCTGGCTTGCAGTACGGCTTCGATCTTATCATCGAGCTGAGCGGAAACCCCTCCGCCCTCGACGACGCGATCGCCCTCACGCTCTTTAGTGGACGCGTGGTGGTCGGTTCCTGGTACGGTGAAAAGCACGTGTCCGTCGACCTTGGAGGAAAATTCCACCGTTCGCGCATTAAATTGATCTCCTCACAAGTCAGCTCCATCTCGCCGGACCTCAGCGGACGATGGGATAAATCCAGGAGATTCGAAGTGGCCTGGAATGCACTCCAGCGCATCCAGCCGGAGAAGTGGATCACACATAAATTTCCGTTGGAGCAGGCCGCACAAGCCTATCAACTCCTTGACAGTTCTCCAGAAACGGCGATTCAAATAATTTTTGATTATCCATAAACGTATTTTCGATCCATTCGGTGATAATATCTGACTACTGGCATCTGATGCACGACATAGGAGCATTCATGTACACACTCGCCGTCCGTCGCAGCTTTATCGCCCACCACTACCTGGTCGGTGGCGATTGGGGACCTGAGAATTTTCCCCACTCACATCATTACGTCCTCGAGCTGCAGCTCGATGGCAAGGAGCTGGACCAGCACGGTTACCTGGTGGATATCGTCGACG
>CAZPCR010000504.1:0-2530 GCA_964585035.1 uncultured Anaerolineaceae bacterium | reverse complement strand
CTTCTAGTGCGAATATCAGGTTCCTCAATGATTATCCTCCCTCCGGGTTTGAGAACGCGTAAAAGTTCATGCGCCGTTTCTTTTTGATCTACGACGTGATGTAAGGTGTCTACCATAATCACTCGCTCGAAATAATCATCGTGGAATGGTAATCGTTCCGAAAACGCCTCAGCCACTTGAAGCCCAGGCTTGGAAGCCGCGAATTTCAGCATTTCAAAAGATGGATCTGAAACAATTATTCTTATGGCATGACCGCGTAAAGCCAATGCTACGCGTCCGGTGCCGCCCCCGACGTCTAACAATCTTCCATCGGAAGGAAAATCACCGGCTTCCAGCATCATTTCGAGGGAGGAATAATTATTTCGTCGGTTGTAAAGTGGTGCAATAAAACCAAAATGGTCGAAAGGCATGCTAGTTGGTTGTGATCAAATCTTGTATTTGATCAAAGGTTGCCGGCCCAATCCCTGAAACATTCAGGATATCTTGGATGTTGGTGAAATCTCCGTGCAGGTTCCGATAATCGATGATTTTTTGAGCCGTTGTCGGGCCGATATCTGGTAAAGATTCAAGCTTTGTGAGATCGGCGGTATTAATATTGATTAAGTCGGTTACGGAAGAATTTTTCCTGGGTGTGGATAGTACTCGGAAGGGCGACGTAGATGGCGTGCCCGCTCCTGTAGTTGTTCCATTTGAAATTTCAAGTTGCTGGCCGTCTTCCACTTTTGCAACAAGGTTGATCGAATTTGGATCGATTTCGGCCAGTAGACCTCCAGCGGCAGTTACTGCATCCTGCACGCGGCTTCCTTCTGGTAAAGTATAAACGCCCGGACGGACTACCCCACCAATCACTTGTACCTCGATCGGCGCTTTCGTGGGTGAGGGTTCGAGAGCCACGGCCATACCTGTCTCCATATGAGTAACCCAAAAAAGCGTGCCGGCTAGAATGAAACCAACCAGCAAGCCGATTAAGACATAAGTGATTTGTTTCATGCCTCGATTTTACATCAACTTCATGACGAGCAGTTTATCCGCGTCTTCCCCCCACGAAGGTAGCATCTTAACCAGCTTCACTAATCGACGGAAATATGTCGGCATCTCGTCCAGGGCCACTGGCTGGAAGCCCCACTTCTCATAAAATACACCCATGCTAGACAGGCATGTTAGATATAAAGGCCGCGGCGCCTGCTTGATCAAATATTCGATCACTGCCCGCGCCACCCCTTTATTCCGATCGAAGGGCTCAACGGCGATGGAAGCCAGCTCGACGATTCCTCTGCCATACGGTTTGAGCTGCCCGCACCCAAGCATCCTTCCTGAGTCATCGACAGCCACCACAAACCGATGCCAATCCAGCCCGGTCGGGTTGATTTGGACCAGGTGGATCAACCGCTTGATCGCGGGAAAATCATCCGAATTTGCAGTCCTGAGATTGAATATGCTCATACTAGGGGAGTTAACCGAGCAGGCCTGCCGCCACGATAATAGTGAATGAAGCGACAAACCAATGAATGAGGAAAGGATAAACGAACGACCGCGTTCGGTAAGCCACCCACGCAAAAGCGAAACCGCCGAATATCGTGGATAGAACTTCGATTTCAGGTTTGCCGATATGTGCCAGGGCAAAAGGGACAGCCTGCAGCCATAACGCCTCTGCCCCAAATTTGCGCATATAGGCAAAAAGGATAAAGCCGCGAAAGAAAAACTCCCAGCCGAATAAGTCGATAAAGGTATTCCATGGTAACCCACTGACCTGCGGTTTATAGTAATCTTTCATCGCGCTGCCATGAGCTGCCAGCCATAACACAGGCGCGATCAGTAGGATACTTATTCCGGTAAGTATCAATCCAGCTTTCCAATCGCCGAAAGTAAACCCATAATCGCTGGGTTTCTCGCGGAATACGATAAGGACGATCAACAATGGAATGACCAGATATAAAATTGTGCGGTCTAATCCTTTGTCTGGAGTCAGGCGCTGATAAGCATCCACGATCAAGAGCAGTGTGCTTACAATGGTAACAAATACTATTTTCCAATCGAAGTTGAGCCGGGTTCCGAGTAAAGTCTTCATTTGCTTTGCGATCGTCGATCAGTAAGGGAGATAGAGTTGGTTACCGTTAGGGCCTAGCATTTGAGCAAGGATGGGTCCGTCTCGGCTTAGTTCAAAACCCCAATTTACGATCAGGAGCATAGCTACCAGGCAGGCAATTAGTAGCACAGGAGTCGCTTGTGATTTTAATGCATTGAAACCGTTTAACCATAGATTCGCGGCGCATATGGCTAGAAATGGTATTAGCGTCAAATGGAATCGTTCTTCAGAAAGGATGAACACGTGAGGTAACAAATACCCGAACAGCAGTAGCGCAAGTAGTATTAGCTCCGGACCGGTTGGAAGTAAGCTTGCGCCAAACACAGCAGATAAACTGATGATTACAAAAGGGATGCCTAGCAGTAAAAGGATGAGGATTAACAACGGATCGGGGATAAGTCCCAGGTAATTGTTTACATAAAAATAGGTAAACGCACGTAGTTC
>CAZPCR010000503.1:0-2538 GCA_964585035.1 uncultured Anaerolineaceae bacterium | reverse complement strand
GTTCGATGTGTCCGTCCTGGAAGTAGGCGAAGGCGTGATCGAGGTCAAGTCCACGAACGGCGACACTCACCTCGGCGGCGATGACTGGGATCAACGTGTTGTCAATTGGGCTGCCGATGAGTTCAAGCGTGAGCAGGGTATTGATATCCGCGCGGACCGCCAGGCGCTGCAACGTCTGCGCGAAGCGGCCGAGAAGGCCAAGATCGAGCTTTCCTCTGTAATGGAGACGGAGATCAATTTGCCCTATCTCACCGCGGACGCAAGCGGTCCGAAACACATGCAGTTGAAATTAAGCCGCGCCAAGTTTGAACAGATGACCGAAGATTTGCTCGGCCGGTGCCGTAAACCCTTTGAATCAGCGTTGAAAGATGCGGGTATGACGGCTGCAAATCTAAACGAGGTGGTGCTGGTCGGCGGCTCGTCACGTATGCCTATGGTCCAGGACCTGGTGCGCACGATGACGAACGGCAAAGAGCCGAACAAAGGCGTCAACCCCGATGAAGTCGTGGCGATCGGTGCAGCCATCCAGGGCGGTGTGCTGGGCGGCGAAGTCAAGGATATTCTGCTGCTCGACGTGACCCCGCTTTCGCTGGGTGTCGAGACGATGGGCAGCGTGATGACCAAGATGATCGAGCGCAATACCACCATACCGGTCCGCAAAACGGAGAGCTATTCAACCGCTGCGGATAACCAGACTGCTGTGGATATTCATGTGCTGCAAGGCGAACGCCCTATGGCGGCGGACAATATGTCGCTGGGCCGGTTCCGGCTTGAAGGAATTCCCCCGGCTCCGCGCGGCATCCCTCAAGTGGAGGTAACCTTCGATATCGATGCAAATGGCATCCTTAACGTAACTGCCAAGGATAAGGCCAGCGGCAAGGAACAGAAGGTGACCATCACCGCTTCGACCAACCTGAATAAGGGCGATATCGACCGTATGGTGCAGGAGTCGCGTGCCCATGAAGCGGAAGATAAGAAGCGTCGCGACCTGATCGAAGCCCGCAACAACGCCGATAACCTTGCTTATCAGCTTGAAAAAACCCTGCGCGATTTGGGCGATAAAGTTCCCTCGGCGGAACGCGGGCCTATCGAGAGCAAGATCAACGATCTCAAGCAGGCCGTGCAAAGCGATGACGTCAGCCGCATCAAGAAGGCGACCGATGACGCTCAGAATGCCTTCCATGCATTGAGCCAGCAGCTCTATGCACAGGGCCAACCCCAGCCGCAAGAACAGGCACAAAGCCAGCCCCAGAGCGGCGGCCCCTCCGCTAATCGGCCGAATGACGGCGATGTGATAGAAGGCGAAGTAAAAGAATAAAGATCAGAAAATTTTTCTAAAAAGATGGGTTGACGATTTTGGTCAACCCATCTTTTTTTGTATTAATTCTGCTTAAGCAACGGGAAGTATAATCTTTTACATGTTCAAAAACTTTAGACGTATTTGGCTCATTGCCATTGTGGTTGTTTTAGGGATTGGCGTTTACTTTTTACCGCCGGTCCATGACCGCCTTGCCGGGCGCCTCGACGATCTAATTGCGCAGGTCCGATATTATTTCAATCCACCCGATCGGGCTGTCTTTCAGCCTGTACAGTCGCAACAGGATGCCATCAATGCCATTGTCAGCGCGACCATGCAGGCTTATACTCTCGCCCAAACTCCCACCCCTGCAACTACCCTCGATCCTACATCAACACAGGCTGGTCCTACTCCCTCACCGACGGTCACGCCCGTGCCTTTGCCGGCAGCTGTCTCCCTCCCGGGTGTGGTCTACATGAACCAGGATGGCGGATGGAATTTATGTGCTCCAACCAACCTGACCATGATGCTTAAATTTTGGGGATGGAAGGGTTCGCGCGACGATATTATAAAAGTTGTAAAGCCCGGCATCAATAACCCCAAACTCGATATTATTGCCCGTGGCAAGCCTGATAAAAATGTGATGCCCTATGAATTGGTTGACTTCGTCCAGAACGATACCGATTATCATGCCTTTTACCGGTATGGCGGTGAAATGAATCTCCTTAAGAAATTGATCGCCTCCGGTTACCCGCTGATCATCGAAAAAGGAGTTTATGAAAAAGATGCCACCGGCGTTTTCTCCTGGTTGGGCCATTACGCCTTTGTAACCGGATACGATGACAACCAGGGCGTTTTTATCTACCAGGACACCTATCCGCCCGAAGGGGTTAATGGCAATAACCGGCAGATCAGTTATGCCGACTTTCAAACAGGCTGGCGCGCATTTAATTACCTCTTCATTGTTGTGTACCCACCCGCCAGCGAACCGGACGTCTTTAATATCATCGGCCAATGGGGCGATACCGGTTGGGCAAACCAGCATGCACTCGATATCGCAGACCGGGAAATCAGTTCCCTGACCGGTCTCGATCTATATTTTGCCTGGTTCAATAAAGGCACCAGCGAAGTCCAACTCATCCAGTATAATGCGGCGGGAGCTGCGTACGATCAGGCCTTTAATCTTTATTCCCATCTCACGATCCCGCAAAAGGATTGGCCTTATCGTATGATGTGGTATC
>CAZPCR010000502.1:0-2539 GCA_964585035.1 uncultured Anaerolineaceae bacterium | reverse complement strand
TGGTATCGCCAATATCAACATTTGAATCAATGCAAAGATTAATAATTTCTGCGGCTAATCTATCGGCGCCCGGGGTTTCCTGATCGGGTGCTTGCGTTCCCAGAGCCTTGAGCATGATCCGAATGGATGGATACCAGCGCGTAGCCAGCCCAACGTCTTGCTGCCAAAGATAGTCCAACAAGTGGTTCCGGTCGTCCGGGGATACCAGGAGCGGATATTTCCAAAGGATGGAACCATTTGGCGTAACGAGTTTTCGTATCGGCAGCCCTGCAAGCTGACTTTCAAGGATCGATGTCATTTTCCTGCGACGGTCGAGGTTGGCGGGCAGCGACCGCAGCGGCTTAAGAAGACGATCCCAATATGATTCAGGCACCTGAAAACCCGTCAGCGGATTGTAGATCTGATATAGCCCGGGATACAGCGTTAACAGATCTTTGTTGACATCTTCGAACTGATGGAATGCCCAGTAGATCTCAAGCCACTGTCGATTCAAGTCCTCCAAATGTTTTGACCAGGTGGGGAGCTCACCCAGTTCCTGCTCGACGGACCTGGAAAAAACCGGGTCGTCGGACAATAGCGCCCCTCCCAACCCGATGTCGATGATCTTTCCGCTTCCAAAGCTGAGAACGGACAACTCGCCCCAGGATCCGGCAGGACGACCATCCACATTGGCGCCCAATGCCAAGGTTGCATCCTCGATGACGCGCGTACCGGTCCTCTGGGCCCATTCCATTATGGCAGCGATGGGCGCACCCAAACCGTACATATGAGTCACGACGATGGCTGCGGGGTTTGTTATGTTGCAGCTTAGCAATGACTTCATGGAAATATTGGCGGTTTCAGGGTCGACGTCGATCAGGTACGGGTAATTTCCGGTTTGCAGTACTCCCCACAATACTATGTAACATATATTGGCAGGAAGCAGCACCCATTCATTCTCGATACCCCAAACTCGAAGCGCTGCCATTATTCCAGCCGTTGCTCTTCCGGCCAGCACTGCATTGTTCCGCCCTGTCAGTTGGCAAAGCAATTCAGCGGTCGTTGATAGGCTCTTTTTTTTCATGGTGGAATTTGGCAGCCCCAGTCTAACACAATCAGAGCCACGCCGACCATGGGTACAACATGGGAACATATTGCAACGACCAGTTCGTCGAGCTGGAGTCGTTTTTTCGGATATTTCATGCAAGGGCTGTGAGTAGAACTGAGTCGTTTGGCTCGCTGGTCAATCTTTTACCGGGCGAGAAGGTTTCTCTTGAGGAGAGTTGGGAATTGTACGACGGCCTCGATCAGCCGTTCCTGCCGGAGACAGTGTAAAAACGAATTTTCAAAATGTAAGACTGCCAGCTTAATTGGAATATATGACGGATTAACGTACTGCAGGCGAGGATAGGGCCTTCAACCAAACCTTGTCACGGTCCTCCAAAAACACGCGGCGGACCTCGGAGATCACATAATCGGGCACACCCGGGAGTTCCCGAACCCAGACCTGACGCAGGGCCAGGACGCGCGATATCCCAAGGTCGGCCACATGATGGAAACCGGCGTTGGCGATGCCGCGTTGCGAGACCTCATTATCCTGGTTCGCGCCGATCCAGGCGCGGCACAAGTTTTCGGCCTGCAACTCATCACCAATATGGACCAGCAGTGAACTATATAAGTGCCGGTGACGAAACGCCGGTATGGTGACGCAGTCCCATATGTAGGCCTCGCCGGGCACCAATTTGATGCGCAGGCTCAATTCGCCAATGTATTCTTCATTCTGACTGACCCAGCCATAAGCCGCGAGCTGGCCGTCGACCCAGGCCGTGTAGCAACGCCGCCCGTTTTCAAATCTATTCAATATCTCCGTGGAAATATCCCTGCCTGCGGCAGCAAGCAACGCGGGGATACCCTCCGGTCCGATGCGACGAAACGTCGCAGGGACCAGGGGTTTGATCGCAGGCCTGGGCTCATCCAGATTCATCATCCAGATCGTACCGGACCGGCGCGGATCGTTATCGGCAGAAGCCATCATTTTGCACAGCACTCAGGTGATCAGGACTCTCTGCTTCGTTAATTCGGCGATGGCATCCGATAGATGCCTGTCTTCAATGGCGTAATCTCCGGCTTCCACACGCAGCCGGTGGGCGACACTCAACACGTCAGCGATCGTGTGCCCCTCCGGCGGGACAAACTTGAAACAAGCCATTTCAAGCAACTGACCATTGGGATCGCGGAAGTAAATCGAGTCCATAAAGCCGCGATCGATCGGGCCGGTGTTCTCGATGCCCAGCTCCTTCAAGCGGGCCACGACCTGGGTATAAGTGGCGTGAGAGACGGTGAAGGCCAGGTGATGCAGGTTGCCAATATTCTGCGGGTTGGGCTGCGGGTCGTTGATGCGCGAAGGGCGGACAAAGAAGGTGATCAACCGTCCATCGCCCGTGTCGAAGTAGAGATGATTTTCCTCGGGCACGTCCAGGTTGGGCTGTTCGAAGACGAGCGGCATACCGAGCACGCCCTGATAAAAGTCGATGATCGCCTGACGGTTCGAGCCGACAAA
>CAZPCR010000501.1:0-2543 GCA_964585035.1 uncultured Anaerolineaceae bacterium | reverse complement strand
CGGCGTGAAACTCACCGATGTGCAGATTCTTGAGAATCCCTACCTGATTTACGAGGCAACCCGGCTCACCCTATTTCCTGTGGCTGTCGCGGTCGTGGATCGTGGTGTGTTCCCTACGCCCGCCATTCGCGAAAAATTTCCCGTTCCCGAACCATCCCGGGTCACCACGAATGTCGACGCCCGTCGACTTCGCGCGCTTGTCGTTGCGGAGTTGGAAGCTGCGGCAGCTGCTGGCCGGTGCATGCATGGTTCTGCTGACAGCCGACATGGTGGTGGAATTGGGCGGCGGTCTACTTGCACAGGTTTTGGCCGCCGTTGCGATCGCCCTCGGCCCTGTATTCATCGGCTCGAGTGGCTTGCTCACAATGGATATCTTCGATCAGTTGTGGGGGACCTTGGCCGCCTGGGTGCTCGTGCGCCTGATCACGCGGCAGCAGCCCCGTATGTGGCTGATTTTTGGCGTTGTGGCAGGCATTGGGCTGATGGATAAATTGACGATCGTATTCTTTTTGATTGCTCTGCTGCTTGGCCTTCTGCTGGGTGGGCAGCGCAAACTGCTTTTCAATCGCTGGCTGCTGCTCGGCGGAGTGATTGCCCTGGTCATTGTCTCGCCGTACCTCGTCTGGCAGCTACAACACGGATTTCCGGTTCTGGAATACACGCGATCGTATACCATGGGCAAGACCTATCATCAGGACACCCCGCTCGAATTCTTTGGTCAGCAAGTGCTGACCGTCAACCCTTTTGCATTCCCATTGTGGTTGGGCGGTTTGTACTTCTTGTTTTTTGTACCGGCAGGCAAACCCTACCGCGCATTTGCCTGGGCCTATCTGATCCTCTATGCATTTTTTATGATCGAGAAGACGAAGGACTATTGGCTTTCACCGGCCTATCCAATGCTGATTGCATCAGGGTCTTATGCATTGGAACGGCTTGCAGCGTCAATTCGGGCGGCTGGACGTTTAAGATGGATGCTGCCTGCCTATCTCCTGATATTGGTCATTTCTGGATCGTTCCTTTTGCCGTTTGCGATCCCCATTCTCCCGCCGGAAGCATTTAGTAGGGCGAAAATTGCGCTGCCTGATATCTATTCTGATCGTTACGGTTGGCGCGCGATGGTGACTGCGGTGAAAGACGCCTATGATATGCTTACGCCACAGGAACAAACCGAAGCCTGTATCTTCGCCAGCAACTACGGCGAAGCCGCCGCCGTAGACTTCTACGGGCCTGCGCTTGGACTACCGAAAGCCATCAGCGGGCACAACAGCTACTTCATTTGGGGGCCGCAGGGCTGCACGGGCAAGGTGTTCATTACGATCAACGTTCCACTCCAGGATCTGGCAAGCGGATTCGAAAGCGTGGAACCGGCAGGCAAAACATCATGCTCCTTTTGCATGCCCTATGAGAATAACGCCCCCATCAATATTGCCCGCGGTCTTAAGGTTAATATTGACAAAGCCTGGCCGGGCGTCAAGGTATTTGAATAGGATCTCGAACGGGAATGTGTCTTCTCAAACGTCCCTTGAACGTTTCACGTGAAACCGATGTTGGGCGAGGCGGTATGAATCGCCGAAGTATATAAAGAAATATATACAAAGGAAAATATTATGTCCACTCGAAACACTTTGATCATTACCCTCTTACTGATCGCCGCCCAGGCGGTTTTCAGCATCGCCGTTTACAACCAGCTGCCTGTGCAGATGGCTTCCCATTGGGGCGTAAACGACCAGGTCAACGGCACCCTCGCTCGCTTCTGGGGCGCCTTCTTGATGCCGATCATCTCGCTGTGCATGCTTGGCCTGTTCCTGCTAATCCCGGGCATTGACCCGCATAAGGCCAACATTGCCCAGTTTCGCGGACCCTTCAACCTGTTCATTGTGCTCATGACTGCTTTTCTAACCTATGTGCACGGCCTGACGATTGCCTGGAACCTGGGCTTTACCGGGTTCCAGATGACCACGGCTTTGCTGCCTGCCCTGGGCTTGCTTTTCATCTTCCTGGGCTATTTACTGGCAAAGGCGAAACGCAATTTCTTCATCGGCATCCGCACACCCTGGACACTGAGTAGCGATACCGTCTGGGATAAGACCCACGCCCTGGGCAGCAAGCTGTTCATCGCCTGTGGGATCATCGCTTTATTCGGCGCATTCTTCGGTGGGATCTTAGCCATGCTCCTCTTATTAATTCCATTGCTGGGCTCGGCGGTCTTCCTGATCTTCTATTCCTACTTCCTCTATCATCAGGAGACTGGCATATAAAGATCTTTGGCTGAGCGAGCTTCAAGCGAGCATCAGCCACTTTTGGGTGAGGCAGCATTCGCGAAGCATCCCGTAGCGCAGCGGAGGGACAAGCTGCCGTCACCCACGTCGACGATTCATATCGTCGACGCAAGACACGAGTCATCGAAGCCAATGTTTCACGTGAAACGTAAATGCGAAGATCGGCTTTAATTCATATTTCCAATTCACGCATATCGAATCTCGAAAATAAAGGAAATCAAAATGACAGAAGAGATCAAGCTTTGGGAATACCGCGTCCGCACC
>CAZPCR010000500.1:0-2562 GCA_964585035.1 uncultured Anaerolineaceae bacterium | reverse complement strand
ACCCCTGACCTCTTCAGTGCGATTGAAGCGCGCTCCCAACTGCGCTACAGGCCCGAATTCAAAGTGCAAGGTATTCTACCTGAGGCAAAAGGGGATGTCAAGCACAGGGATAAGTTATAGCACAAAAAGTCCTTTCTAAAAATTCCATACATAATGTTGTCATTGGACGTTCATCCTCATCCTTTAAAATTGCCTTATTCTCCTCCTTATAAGAAATTCGGTGACAGCGGCAGGGCTATTGCCGAATTTCAATTTAAGGAGGGGGTAGAGGCCTGCTTATACCGAACAATCCCTGCGGGGTCGGCTAAGCCGACGCTAATCCACAAATTCTCTACACAATTTTGTAACCCGATATTCACAGCCATCTTCTAAAATTGACTTATAAACAAAAATTATCCGGAGAAAAAATGAAATCCCTGAAAACGAATTTTTGGCTCGACGCATTCATCCTCGCAGGTTTTCTGGTGGCGCTCCAGCCACGTATGACCGGCATCTCGGTCCATGAATGGTTTACCCTGGCAGCCACGGCGACGTTGATCGTGCATGTCCTTTTGCACTGGGACTGGGTCGTCGGAATAACTAAAAAGTTTTTCAGCAACCCGTTCCACGTTTCGCGCCTGAACTACCTGGTGGACGGATTACTATTCATAGGCTTCGTAATTGTCATCACCAGCGGATTGGTCATCTCCCAAAGCGTCCTGCCGACTTTTGGGATACAGATCCCGACCAGCCTCAGTTGGCGTGAGATTCACAACCTGTCATCCAATCTGTTACTCCTTGTCGTAGCCCTGCATTTTGCGCTGCATTGGTCATGGGTCAAAAACACCTTCAACCGCCTGCTCGTCAAGCCGTTCCAACGCCGGGTGCCCCAGGCCAGATCCCTGCCGCAGCCCATGAATACCGTCACGATGAAAAACATAAAGGCTTTATAAAGAGATCGAGGCGTATCATGCTTAAGTCAATTCTACATTTTTTACTCATCCTGTTGATCGCCATCGCACTTGGCGTCGGATTCTATTACCTCGTCCAGCCTGCGGGTCAGGTCTCCTTCAGATCGGGTATTAACAATTTCGGGAATGTCTCCAGAGACTTTGGAGGCGAACATGGTTTCCGTGAAGGAGGGTTAGGCCTGGTCAGCGGGCTGTTTGGGGTAACAGGGAACCTCTTATTGATCGCCATTATTTCATTTATAGTGGTTTCAATGCAAAAGATATTTTCCAGAAAATCCGTGACAGTGACGACAAGTTAAACGGTTTTCTTCTCCTCCTTATAAGAAATTCGGCGACGGCGGCAGGGCTATTGCCGAATTTCAATTTAAAAGGGCAAAGGGCTTGCTCCTACCGAACAATCCATGCGGGTCGGCTAAGCCGACGCCAATCCACAAATTCTCTACACAATTTTGTAACCCGATATTCACAGCCATCTTCTAAAATTGACTTATAAACAAAAATTATCCGGAGAAAAAATGAAATCCCTGAAAACGAATTTTTGGCTCGACGCATTCATCCTCGCAGGTTTTCTGGTGGCGCTCCAGCCACGTATGACCGGCATCTCGGTCCATGAATGGTTTACCCTGGCAGCCACGGCGACGTTGATCGTGCATGTCCTTTTGCACTGGGACTGGGTCGTCGGAATAACTAAAAAGTTTTTCAGCAACCCGTTCCACGTTTCGCGCCTGAACTACCTGGTGGACGGATTACTATTCATAGGCTTCGTAATTGTCATCACCAGCGGATTGGTCATCTCCCAAAGCGTCCTGCCGACTTTTGGGATACAGATCCCGACCAGCCTCAGTTGGCGTGAGATTCACAACCTGTCATCCAATCTGTTACTCCTTGTCGTAGCCCTGCATTTTGCGCTGCATTGGTCATGGGTCAAAAACACCTTCAACCGCCTGCTCGTCAAGCCGTTCCAACGCCGGGTGCCCCAGGCCAGATCCCTGCCGCAGCCCATGAATACCGTCACGATGAAAAACATAAAGGCTTTATAAAGAGATCGAGGCGTATCATGCTTAAGTCAATTCTACATTTTTTACTCATCCTGTTGATCGCCATCGCACTTGGCGTCGGATTCTATTACCTCGTCCAGCCTGCGGGTCAGGTCTCCTTCAGATCGGGTATTAACAATTTCGGGAATGTCTCCAGAGACTTTGGAGGCGAACATGGTTTCCGTGAAGGAGGGTTAGGCCTGGTCAGCGGGCTGTTTGGGGTAACAGGGAACCTCTTATTGATCGCCATTATTTCATTTATAGTGGTTTCAATGCAAAAGATATTTTCCAGAAAATCCGTGACAGTGACGACAAGTTAAACGGTTTTCTTCTCCTCCTTATAAGAAATTCGGCGACGGCGGCAGGGCTATTGCCGAATTTCAATTTAAAAGGGCAAAGGGCTTGCTCCTACCGGCTATTTTATTGTATAGTGTATACAATCCCTGGAGGGGACATGCCATGACTGACGCGAATAAACCACCGGTCTATCGGATCACCGACCTTAACGAAACCGAACGCCCGCGCGAGCGCTTGTCCGCGCTTGGGCCGCAGGCCCTCAGCAATGCCGAGCTGCT
>CAZPCR010000499.1:0-2569 GCA_964585035.1 uncultured Anaerolineaceae bacterium | reverse complement strand
TCGAAGCTCAACAGGAGGTTTCTGATTATCTCAAATTGCTTTTACAAGAATATCCAAAAATCAGGGTAGTAACGACTGGCGCACCTGAATATTTAGATGGTCTACTTTCCCTTAGATTCATACCGGTTGCGATGGCCGCTTGGAACAAGCAATATGAGGTGGGTTTTATCAAGAATTGGGGCCAGCTTTGGTCTCAGTTCGTTTCCGTGGAAGCCTGGGCGCAGACCGGTCCACAGCAGGTCGACCCGCTGTTACTTAATATTTGGCTGGGTACAGATAATCAAAGGTTAACACCATTTGAATTGACACTAAAAGTTTGGGGAGCATACGCGGGCGATTCCTTTGGGCCGCATATCCTTGAAGCTATTGCAGCCCATGTTCGCCGCCTCGCTCCGAACAATACACCCTTGGCGGCACTCGAGTCGCTTGCGATGCAAGTTACACTTACTGCCCAACCTGTTTTTGATCCTCGGAAGGCGCGGGCGTGGGTAAAAGCATTCGAGCTCCCTGAAGAAGCTGCAAGCTTGATGACAGACCAGGAATTGGAGATTGAGGATTCGGAACTGGTTGAAAGCGAAATAAAAAAGAAGGAGAAAAAGAAATCTCGTAATGGACCATCACCCACCCCGGGGCTTCTAGGCAGGTTGGCATCAACAGGATTGGTCGTTTCGCATCCTAATAATAAAATGCGGTTTATCCACCCTGTAATCGGCGGCTTCCTCGCTGGCCGGGCATTAAGTGCCTTCAAAGCCGATGACACTCTTCTAAATCAGCCGGATTGGACCGGAAAATTACTGGCCATGCATTATTTAGCTTCATATGGGGATGCCAATACTTTGGTTTTGAAAATGCTTGAATGGTCCCGGCTGCCGATGCACCGCCCTTTATTGACTACTGCCAGGTGGCTGCGCGATGCGCCACGCGACGCTCCTTGGCGCGGAAAAGTGATGGCGGCACTTGCACAGCTACTACAAACAGAGGGATTGCCTCTCTCCCTGCGCGGTCAGGCCCTGGCTGCATTTGCCTCAAGTAACGATCCGGGAGTTTCCTTGTTATTTAGGCAGTTCATGAATACCCTATCTTTTGAGCTTATGAAACTGGCTGCACTTGGAAGTGGAGCAATTCGGGATGGTAAGGCAACTCCAAACCTTATAGGGATGCTGGATGCACCAAGCCTCTCTACCAGGCGCGCAGCATGTTTAGCTTTGATTGCTATCGGAACACCTGATGCGCTTGAAGCAGTTGCTCAAACCCTTCTCAACGCAGATGAGAATTTACGGAGGGCCGCAGCCGAGGCATTAGCAAATGACCCGGATGAAGGGTATGCTATGCTTAAAGATGGGGTTACGATGAAGGACATCTTGCTGCGTCGTGCGGTTGTTTATGGATTAAAGCGCGTAGATGAGCAATGGTCAACTGATCTACTCCAAAAAATGTTGGTGGAAGATGATCAATGGGTTGTTCGAAATTCGGCAAGTGAAGCATTGGAGTCTCAGAATCACGCGAATGATCCTCGCATACCGCATCCCCTTAAACCCCCTTCCGAAACTCCCTGGCTGATTGAATTCGCGGGAACGCAAGGTGTCGGGATTTCACCGGGAGCCCCCGCTACGGATATTTTATTAGCCGCGCTGAAAAGCACCAAGGAAGAAGAGCGGCTGGGGGCGCTCGCGTTTCTCAAAAAGGTTCCAAGTGACGGCATCATCAAACAAATTTACGGCGCCATGTATACAGATGATCCTGAACTCCGCGAAGCGGCTTTTATGACCCTTTGGGAGATCGGCGCCTCGGGATATAAATTGCCTCACCCCACTCAATTCGGATTTAGCTAATGCTTATTACAAATGCTACGTTGATTACATGGGAGTCCCCAAATCGCATTCTTGAAAATCAAGCAATATATATCTCCGGGGATCATATTCATGAAATAGGGCCTTCTTCAAAAATTGAAAAATTATATCCAAAATCCAGGAAACTTGACGCACACGGCCAATTCGTCATGCCTGGTAACATCTGCGCATATACCCATTTTTATGGAGCCTTCTCGCGTGGCCTAAATATCCCCGGTAAGGCGCCAAAGGATTTTCCTGAAATACTTGAAAAGTTTTGGTGGCCGCTGGACAAGGCGCTTTTTGAAGAGGACATCCGTTACTCTGCATTAATTAGTTTGGTAGAAGCCATTAGGCATGGTACGACTTCGCTGATCGATCATCACGCTTCACCTAATGAAATCGATGGCTCGTTGGATATAATCGCTGATATTGTTGATCAATCCGGAGTCAGGGCCGTCTTGTGCTATGAGGTTTCGGATCGCGACGGACCTGAGAAAACCGACGCGGGCATCAGGGAAAATGTTAGATTCTTAAAGCGACTCTCTTCCAACCCACATCCACGTTTAGCCGGCACTTTTGGTTTGCACGCCAGCATGACGCTTTCAGGCGCAACCCTTCAGGCTTGCCGCGTTGCTGCGCCTCAGGATGCTGGGTTTCACATTCATGTTGCCGAGCACGAAGAAGATGAGTATGACAGCCTCAATAAATCGAATATGCGTATTGTGGATCGTCTCCAA
>CAZPCR010000498.1:0-2572 GCA_964585035.1 uncultured Anaerolineaceae bacterium | reverse complement strand
GAATGGATAAGCAAACGTCAAAATAGGCAAACCAAGGAGAGCCTCCAGTTTCTTGCGGGAATCCACGATCTCGGCGCGCAGAGAGGGCGCGTCCAAGGTCATGAAATTTATAGGATGACTCAGGGTATGGCTACCTACTTCCCAACCTGCGGCCGCCATCTCTTTAACTTCAGGGACAGTTAGATAACCTTTCGTTCCGATGTAGTTATAAGGAAGATAAAGCACGCCGGTAAACCCATATTTCTTCATGATCGGAAATGCATTGATGTAATTATCTTCATGTGCGTCATCGAATGTGATGATGATTGGCCTCGGCGGCAGGGAAGCACCAGCCGTGATCGCCTGCACCAACATGGTGGTCGAAATGGATGTATATCCCCAATCATGAAGCAATTTAATTTCTGATTCAAACCTATCGGGAGGAACATAATAACGGCTGTCAATTGGGGAGACTTCGATCCAATGGTACATCAGGATTGGAACCAGGATGTGTCCCGGCCCCTGTGCCACCCAGGTTGGAGTCGCCGTAGTGGAGATGGAAGATGCGGGGGCGATCGTTTGAGTTGCCGTCGATATTAAGGTGGGCGTACCACTGGGAGGCGGAGGTGTGGCAGCCTTTGTTAAGGTGGGAGAGATTGGGAGTAACGCCAAACTGCTGCACCCTGTCAGTAATAGTGCGCCAAATAAATTTATTACAAACCGATGTTGATTCATAAACCTGCCTTGAAAGAAAAAAAACGCGAAGGAGCATTTTACCCTGATCCGCGTTCATTATTGACACGCTCACGAAATATTAATTAATGGTTAAGTTCCCAGATCATCCGCAAGCCATCCAGTGTCAGCCAGGGGGCGATGATGTCGATGACTTTGGTCTCGCCCGCGACGATTTCGGCGAGACCCCCTGTGGCGATGACTTTCATATCGTTTCCCAACTCGGACCTAAACCGGGATACCATGCCCTCGACCATGCTTACGTATCCATATAATAGACCCGACTGCATGGCATGGACGGTATTTCGCCCAATTACCGAGGGTGGGCGCTGCAGGTCAATACGCTGCAATTTGGCCGTATGAGTATAAAGCGCGTCCGCGGCCAAGTTGATGCCGGCGGTAATTGCCCCGCCGAGATAATCGCCATCTTTGGTGAGTGCGTTGAACGTGGTGGCTGTGCCAAAATCTATAATACAGGCCGGGCCGCCAAAGAGGCGTAGAGTGGCGACTGCATCTGCCACGCGGTCTGCGCCGACAGCTTTTGGATCCTCATAACGGATGCGGATACCGGTCTTGATACCTGCATCCACGACCAGCGGTTCCTGTTTGAGATATTCCCGGCAGGCCAACGAGACCCGCCCGGTAAGCTGCGGAACCACGGATGCCAGGCAGATACCGGTGAGGTCATTGACCGAACACCCGGCATGTTCAAGAAGCCCAAGCAGCTGCAATCCGTACTCGTCAGGCATGCGTGCAGGGTCCGTAGCAAGCCGCCAGTGTGGAGCGAGTTTTTCGCCTTCATACAGACCAAGGGTTAAGTTAGTATTGCCGACATCGATGACGAGCAGCATGCTTTGCTCCGTTTTAGTTTATAGCGTGTGAGTCAAAAACAGATTCAGGCGACCGGCTGGCCGAGAGAACCAGGAAAGCGACCAGTGGAAATATTTGCAAGGCGATACGTTCGATGGAATAGCTCAGGTGCCAGGTAAGATCATAAGGCGTGATCAGGTAGATGGCATAATAGGCGAGGGCCTGGACGACAAGCATTGTAATCCCTGCTATATAAGCAGCAGGATATTTTTTGACAACTCCTGAATTAAAAAGGAGAAAATAAACCAATAGAATCGGGATGATCCCGATGGATAACCCCGGAATTCCCCACCTGCCGAAGCCGAGGAATTCCCCCCAGTAGAATCTTAGAATCTCCGCATGGCGGGACGGATCCAAGACCTGCGTAATCGAACGGGCCATGCCATTGCTTAATACATCGCTGGGCGGGGCCAGGAAAAATTTGAAGTACAGTACAACCGACAGCGGCAAAACAAGTCCAAGGGCATATCCGCCAAGGATGCGCAGAGGTTTTTCATGAAAGAACGCAATAACCAAAGCCAACCCCACAGCAATCACAATTACGCTGCCTTCGTTCTTTGTCCAGGCGGCCAACCCGGCCGTCAAGCCAGCCAGTGCCAGCAAACCCGGCTTCTTGTAAAGGACATAAAGATAGATCAGGACTCCGGTGGCCAGGATAAAGAAGGCCAGGGGTATGTCGGCCATTTCTCGAGAGCCTTCATTAACTACAACAGGCGTTCCCCACAAAATTATCAGCCCAAGGGCGGCTTGCCCCACCGACTTGACAGTAGCCAGTGCGCCGACCATTAAACCGGCGCACGCTATGGCGAAGAGAGCACTCTGGACCATAGGCACATGTGCTGTTTCATTTCCCAGCGTGTCCCAGCCGGAGGCGATGTTCATGGCGAGAAGCAGAGGATAATCGGCATGGAACATGGGGTCCATCCTGGGCGAAAATGATTCCAGCCAATTGGCCTGATCCCGGTATACAAAGCGCGCCGCCCGGTTAAAC
>CAZPCR010000497.1:0-2578 GCA_964585035.1 uncultured Anaerolineaceae bacterium | reverse complement strand
CCAGACATCAGATGTCAGACCTCTGATGTCTATTGATGTCAGTATAGCCAATCCGCCATCGCGAGTCATGTGTCTTTTGTCATTGAAGTCCCCATACACACTAGGTACAGGGACGTTTGTATGCTCTGGCTGCCAGATGCAATTTATGCTTCATTGCAAATAATGGTTTTGTGCTTTAGGGTGAATAGATTCTTGTCTCCCCGGTTTGTATCATAATCAATTTGATTGTATACTTGTAACCAAGCGTTAAACTTGATTGTTTGAAAATCGTTTCACATAGCCATACGGTTGTGGATTGGCAGTTCGAAATCGTTTCCATCAAAGGATGTGAAGGAGTGGCATTATCAGCGGGGATTTTAGTCACGTCGCATAATAGTATTCAATTCTACGAAAAGGAGATCATATGTTTGAGACAATCTTGCTTGCCGTAGATGGTTCCGAACACGGACAGCATGCCGCAAAAACCGCCGGCGATCTGGCGCGTGCCTTGAAAGCAAAGGACCTCCGGATTGTAGTGGCTTTTGAGCCAATCCCCGCATATTTGGGAGAACCGAACCTAAGTCAGGCTATCGTGGCTCGGGAAACACAGGCAAAAGAGATCCTGCAGAAAGCGCAAAAAGTGATCGGCATTGTCCCGGCCGAGATCAACACAGAAATGATCGAGGGTTCCATCGCAGAGGCGATTCTTGACGTTGCAAAAGTACGAAAATCTGATCTGATCGTAATGGGTTCGCACGGTCACAGCCGGCTGGTGGGCGCGTTACTTGGCAGCAACAGCCAGAAAGTGGTCAGTCACGCGTCTTGCCCTGTACTTATTGTGCGATAGCAGCTAGGATGCTGCAGCCAACTGGTGACGGTTAGCTCCTGGCGCGTTGCTCGGCTTTGGAAAATTCGTCCGGTGTATTAACGTTCCAAAATGCCAGGTTCTCTGGGTCGTAGCGCCCCAATTCATCCGGTGTCAGTTTTCGGACTTTTACCTGTGGAAGCCACGAGATCACCCGCCATTGATCGGCCTCCATTGCCGACTCGATCGCCGGGATGCACGTTTCGCGGCGGTAAACCGCATGGAGCGGTTCAAATCCTTCGGCTGTCTCGGCAATGACTACATCCGCTCCCTCCTGGCTCAAGATACTGGCAGCAGCTACCAGCAGCGGCGCGCTGGCAAAAGGCATATCGCAGGCCACCACGGCAACGCTTGAATATTTGGCAGACACAAGTGCAGTGTAAAGCCCACCTAAAGGACCGCGGCCCGGTTTAATGTCAGAAAATAATGGCAGTTCGAGAAAAGCAAATTCTTCGGGTTGGTTCGTGGTAAGGAGCAGTTCATCTGCAATCGGTGCCAGGCGCTCGATTACGCGTTGGACGAGTGGGCGTCCCAGGAACGGTTTGAGCGCCTTATTCTCGCCCATACGCGTGGACTGACCTCCGGCCTGGATTACAATACTCAACATGCTCGGATTATAATCAGTACTTCAGGAAAGGAAGTCCGATATGGAGGGAATGAAGGCTCATCCCTCCATATCGGACTTCCTCGCTCATTTCGTGATTTATTGATAGTAGAGCAAACAATTTTTGGAGGCAGGTATGTCATCAAGTTTATTCAGGAGGAGCGGATGGATAGCCATCGGCCTTCTGATCGTTGCAGCCGCGATCTTTTTCTTTGGCGGTTCCCTGAATTCCAGTTCCGCGCTTCCCATCCCTTCGGCTGCTGTTGCTCAACCTGTGGGTGATCTGCCCAATATGCCCAACAAGCCTAGGCCAAAAGAGATCACCTACGATGGCTGTCCACCTGAAGGCTCGGGTGGCGATAATGAACTTAATCTTTTGAAAAACCGCGTCGACGAAGGTAAATACGTGCCGGTGTCCTTTGATTCATTGACCACGCTTACCTGGCCCAAAAACATAGAGCAGCTTGAAATGAAAGATTGGCCTGCTTCGAACCTGGCTTTCATTGATCAATATCAGGGCATTCCGGTTATGGTCGAGGGGTATATACAGAGCGTTCGCGAGGGCCTGCCCGACCCGGCCAATTGTAATCAAACCAAAGGCAGCAGCCTCGATTGGCAAATTTCTTTTACACAGAATCCAAAGGATGATCGTTCCCAGGCGGTGATCGTGGAAGTGACTCCCCGTGTGCGCCTTGACCATAAATGGACCATCGACATGATACATGCCGTATTCATGGGCGATCATTTACCTGTGCGTATCAGCGGCTGGCTTTACTTTGACCCGGAGCACCCGGACGATGTCGGTCAGATACGTGCTACACTTTGGGAGATCCAACCGGTGATGCAGATCGAGGTTTTTCAAAAAGGACAGTGGCTTCCGCTGGACAGGTTCGCAAATTGATCGCCGAGTCCCTAAAGGTCTGCTTTGCATCAATGGTACTTTTAAGGCAACTAGATCCTGATGAATTTATACTTTGTTAGGTAGGAAAGACCTTTAGGGTCTGTTAAGAAGGATCTCATGTCTACTTTAGCCGATACTTTGGATGAATTAACGGTGGAGGGGACTCTATATGAGCAGCTGCCAGATAACGCGTTACGCTGCTTTGCCTGTGGACATCGCTGTCTTATCC
>CAZPCR010000496.1:0-2583 GCA_964585035.1 uncultured Anaerolineaceae bacterium | reverse complement strand
GGAAAATCGTATGCTCACCCGCTTATGGTGTTGGTAGTGCAGGCGAATGACGAAACCCAAGCGGTAGGTGCCTGCCCTGCCAATGTGCGTGTGGGCGTGTCTGCTGCCCGGACGGTCGGGACCGCCGTGAAACGCAATCGTGCCAAACGTCTTCTGCGCGCGGCCATGCAGAGGCTACTCCCGATACTTCCCCCTGGTTGTGATTTGGTCTTGATCGCCCGGCCCGCGCTGGCCTCTTCCACATTGGATGAAACCCGCCAGGCCTTGTACTCCCTTCTTCAGCGCTCTAAATTAATTTCCCTTTCTGATGCAGCCTGAATTTTATCTACCGCATGATTATCCCAATGAGCCGCGTCTACGCGATTTGCCCCATACGCCTCGGAATTGGGCGCGAATACCGCTGCTGGGATTGGTCCGTTTATATCAAATGACCCTCTCCCGCGGCATGCCTGAGGGCACCTGCCGTTTTTATCCGTCCTGCTCGCATTATGGTTATCAGGCGATTTATAAATATGGTGCGCTCAAAGGTTCCGTAATGGCGGCATGGCGCGTGCTCCGTTGCAATCCTTTCAACCCCGGGGGGTATGACCCCGTTCTGTAGGAGAGTTAATTTTTCTAATGAAACGATTAATCCTGATCTCCCTTGTATTACTTACAGCCATTCTGCTCAGCGCCTGTTCAGCCGGGACCAGCGCCACCACGTGGCCCGGCCTGGCCGCCGACAGTAAATTGGCTTATTTGGCCAATGGTACCTATATATACGCGGTACGTCTCAGTGACGGTACGAAGGCCTGGCAGTACCCCGATAAAGCCGGTACCCAACTCTTCTACGCCAACCCCGTGCTTACCACCAATGGACAAGTGCTGGTTGGCAGCGCCGGCCGAGATTATGAACTGACCAGCCTCGATACTGCCACCGGTCAACAGAAATGGGCGGCGCCTTTTGTCGCCACAGATCGCTGGGTGGCAGCACCTTTGGTTGTAGGCGATACCGTTTATGCGGCTAACAATGATGGCACACTTTATGTACTCAAACTTGCCACGGGTGAAAAGGTCTGGTCGTTGCATATTAGCAAGGAGTTATGGGGCGCGCCTGTGACGGATGGTAACCTGGTCTTTGTCACTTCACTTGACCATTTTTTGTATGCGGTTGATCCTGTGGCGCAAAAGGTTATATGGAAGGTTGACCTTGGAGGTTCGGCGCCCGATTCACCTGCGATCAGCAGCGATGGAAAAACTCTATACATTGGGTCGTTCGCCAAGAAAATATTTGCGGTGGATATAGCCACCGGTTCTGTTCGTTGGACTGCGGTCACAAAGGATTGGGTGTGGGGCGCTCCTGTTTTGGGTGGGGATAGTCTCTTTGCTGCCGACATCAGCGGTAATATTTATTCACTCGGGGTGCCGAACGGTAAGAACGCGTGGCCTAGTCTCCAGCCTGATGGACCGATCACCGGAAGTCCGCTCGTCCTTGCAGATGGCAGTATGGTAGTCGCCACCGAATCCGGTTCGCTCTTCGCCTTTAATACCAGCGGTGTAAAAATGTGGGATATCACCCCCGGTGGGAAGATATACACTGCGCCGGTGGATGCAGGTGATTCGACTGCCGGCCTAATAATGGTTGCACCCATGAATACCGATTTTCTCCTTGCGGCGGTCAGCAAGGATGGAAAGCTCATTTGGAAGTTTACCGGCAAATAGAAGGAAGGTAGTATGTGGGACCAATTCATTCTTAATCCCTTTACAAATGTTTTGTTGTTTATCTACAATATCATCGGTCGCAACTTTGGTGTCGCGATCATATTGTTCACCATTCTGATCCGCGCGATCACCTGGCCGCTCAACGCCCAGCAGTTGAAGGGCGCCAAGGTGATGCAGGAATTGCAAAAGGACAAGGAATGGCTGGACATTCAGAAGAAATATGCCAAGGACCGTGAGAAGCTGGCGTCGGAACAAATGCGTATTTATAAAGAGCGCGGCATTAATCCATTCGCGTCCTGTCTCCCGACCCTCATTCAATTCCCGATCATTATCGGCCTGTATCAAAGCATCACGCGGGCCCTGGCGGCTACTCCACTGGGACTGCTTCAATTGGCAGGTGGTATCTATCCCGCATTCCTGAACGCCGCGTTGCTTATTCCCCTCAACAGTAAATTCCTGTGGATGGATCTTGGCCGGCCCGAAGGCATTCCATTCCCTGCCGGTTTTTCGCTCCCCTTCCTTCCATATGGTTTTCCAACTCTGGCCATTATCGTGGCGGCCACCACCTATCTCCAGACCAAGCTGACTTTGCCGCCTAGCACTGGTGGGGCTAATGACCAGTCTGCAGCCATGAACAGCATGATGAGCATTTATATGCCCCTGCTGCTGGGCTATTTTGCACTCAATTTTGCATCGGGCCTGGCGGTTTATTTCGTTACCAGCAATGTGCTGGGTATCGTGCAGTATGCCTCCATGGGCCGCGTAAACTGGCGCAACCTTTTACCGGGTGGCGATAAGACCTTGCCTGCCAAAACAGGATCAAGGAAATAATTTCAGGGAGGTCAATATGACCGAGCGTACGACATTGGAAATCATTGCACC
>CAZPCR010000495.1:0-2585 GCA_964585035.1 uncultured Anaerolineaceae bacterium | reverse complement strand
CGGGAAACGGTCCGATCACGGCAGTCCTTGTACATGGCATACCTGCATCATGGCATGATTGGGACCTGCTCATGCCAAAGTTGGTGGAGGCGGGTTATCATCCATCCGCGTTGGATCTATTGGGGCATGGCGATAGCTATAAGCCAAGCGATCCTGACAGCTACAGTGCCGATGCGGCCTATGAGTTTCTTCAAAAGTGGCTAAATTCTTTAGAACTAAGAACGCCCCTTGTGTTAGTGGGCCATTCATTCGGAGGACACTTATCCATACGATACGCGCTGGATAACCCCCAGAAAGTCCAGGCATTGATACTCATTAACCCCTTGCTATCTTTCGATCAAATGTCTATATTCTTTCGCTTTTTACTCGCAAGACCGGCCTTGACGGCTGCTGTGCTGGATTTGTCGCCCCTGGTGTTGGTCAGGCTATTTGTCTGGATCGGAAGCCTAAAGATAGGAAAGTCCGGCATCCGTTCTGCATTGTCCCATGAAGAACTAATCAAGATGGCACTTGATTATAAAAGAAGCTCCTCGAATGTAGTTTATTATCCCAGATCAGTGAGTGAGAAGCTTGTCAATTATCATGATGTAAATGTGCCAACGCTTTTAATTTGGGGTAAGGAAGATCCCGTATTGTCGGTTGCCTGGTTCAAGAAATTATGCCGCGAGCTACCGAAGGTAACTTTCCGCGAAATCAGCGCCGGTCATTATCCTCATCGGTCGAATTCTGACGAGGTAAATGAAATCATATTAGAATTCTTAAAATCAATCTCAACCTAGGGCGTCAGAACAGGTAGAACGTATTGAAGAAAAAAAACGACGCACTGGAAGTGCGTCGTTTTGCATTCGGACTTAATCGGCTCCAATTTGACAGAACTGGGGCCTTCCCCAATCAGGTTAGGGTTACGAGGTTTTCTCTCGGCGTTCAACAAAGAGTGCATAACCCAGCCAGGCAAGAGCCAACCCCACCGGCACTGCAAATAACCGATCGTACGGGTGGTGGACCACCGAACCCAGAAGGAGGGGCAACATAGCCCCCAAGGCAAGCAGCCCTCCAGCCCAACGCGGCAGGACGCCAGCGCGAAACGTAGCGATGCCAAACAAAAGACCGCCGAGCACATACCCTGCAATACCATCCAGTGCATATACCCCAGGGATAGCGCCCAGGCTAATCTCGCTGGGGGCCCCCGTGACGACCCCGAGCAAGCCCTCCACAAACTTGGGTGCAACGATCGCCAACTGCGGCTCAACGAATGCTTCGATAAAGTGAAAGGCCAATGTAAGCGCCCAGAATAGGCTAAAAAGGAGATAGCCGCCCAGCCCAAGCCAACCGGATTTTTCCGCTTGCCTGGCGTAAAGCCCCGCCATGCCGAGCAGGCCGAGGAGGTCCATGACGATGCTCAAGGAATGGACGAATATCCACCGGGCGGTGGTGACTGACGAAAGGACATCAAGCGGATGTATCGCCTGAATAGCTATATAAATGATCCCTGTCCCCATAGCTGCTACACCTGCCCAACGGATGAGATTCGAAGAGGTTATCTTCATTTATTTGTCTCCTTTTATAAACCAAATATATGGGTTTCATTAGATTGGATCGATCTTTAGGGAGGGCCTAAGGGACCAACCGTTCGTCCACTCCATATAATCTGCAGCGAACTACCGCAGCTCCGCCATGGCGGAGCTGCGGTTTTCGATGTACAGATAAGGGTTACGAGGTTTTCTCCCGGCGTTCAACAAAGAGTGCATAGCCAAGCCAGGCAAGAGCCAAGCCCATCGGTATTGCTGTTTTAGGCTGAGACGCGTTGGGGAGAAAGGCAGCCAGCGGAGCCAACAACGTCGAGAGGGCAAGGAGGACGCCCGCCCAGCGCGGCAGGATGCCGGCACGGAAGGTCGCGATGCCAAACAGCAGGCCACCGAGAATATACACGGGGCCTGACAGCGTCCATAATGTTGGGAGGACTCCGATATCAAATGTGCCGGCGGGGGCGTTGAACATCCCCATCCAAGACACCACAAACTCAGGCGAGGCAGCCGCCACATGCGGTAAGATAAAGGCTTCCACGAAGCTGAAGCCCATAACCAACACCAGCCAGAAACTGAGCAGGATATAGCCGACCAGGCCAAGCCAGCCGGATCTTTCCGCTTGCCTGGCGTACAGCCCCGGCAAGCCGAGTAATCCGAAGAAGCACATGGCGCAGGCAAAGATATGAACGATCACCCACGTGTTGGTGGTGACTGACGAAGGAACGTTTGCCGGATGGAATAATCCAACGATCATATAGCATATCCCTGCCAGCATGGTTGAAAAACCTGCCCAACGGGTGAGATTGGAAGATAATATTTTCATTTTGCTCTCCTTATCTATGACGCGTTCAAGAGCTCGTTCGCCGCAGAGGGATTGAATCCCTTGACGATGAGCCAGACGCCCAGCGAAAACTCAAACAGCGCGACGAGAAGCGCGGACAACCCTGCCAGAGCGCCATGCTGCCCGATGAGACCGAACAGGATGGCGATGTATCCAATAAGGAGGACGGGGCCTCCGACGATCCCGATCAGGGAAAGGCCTCTGGGCACCAGGCGCGA
>CAZPCR010000494.1:0-2590 GCA_964585035.1 uncultured Anaerolineaceae bacterium | reverse complement strand
ACAACGTGGTCGTAGAAACCACCCCAGTCATCCCAAGTCAGGAAGATGGCCGTGCTAGACCAATCAGGGCCTTGTTCCACCGCGTTGATCAAACTGGCCGTCCAGGCTTGACCATCACTCAACAGCGCCGGCGGATGTTCGCTATTTTTACCGCCGGGTGTGATCCAGCTGACGGCAGGCAGGGAACCGCCCCCGGCGTCCTTATAAAAATTTGTCACATTGGTGATGTTCGCCAGCTGGCCGTCCTGCTTGACGGTATCAAAATAGGGAAGGGGATTCCAGATCCCAGGCGTTTTTGCATTTTGATTAACCGGAGGGCAATCCTCAGCATCGTTGGCGCAATCGGGCTGAGTGCCTGATTGGACATAATATTTCCAACTCACTTGATTCTTGAAGAGCAGATAGGTAAGGTCGGTCCAGGCATAATCAGGGTCCGGCCGATTCAGGTTTAATCCGAAGTCGGGAGGTGGGCTCGGGTTATTCAATTGGTTGATGCAACTCATGGGGTCGCCCGCCTTGCTGCATTTGGCGGACCATTCGGAGACCATGAAGAGATGCTGGGGAAGGCTCCAGGAGGCGTTAGGCTCGAACAAGTGATCCTGAAGCACAAAGGATTTTGCAAGGCTCCAATAATTCGGGATCTCACGCGCATCGTGATAACCCATGACATCCATTCCGTTACCACAACTGGGCGAATTCGTTATAGCGCAAGCCCCTTTCCCCTTTTGATCCTGTGCGATGAAACCGTCCATCCGGCCGCCGTCAATATCTGCAGATGCATTATCCGCGCCGTGTGGACCGCCGAAATTTTTATCTGCCGGATCGTGGTAGGGATAGACACATATGCCGGTTTTGGGATCATTCACGCAAACGGTAAACTTGCCGTTGGATATCGGAATACCATCTGCACCTGGATATGTACCAAAGTAGGAATCGAACGAACGATTCTCCTGCATGATAATGACGATATGCTTGATCTTAGCCTGCGCGGTCGAGAGAGCCCCCGTGTCGACAGGTTGGGGCGAGGGGGGAGGAGTGGCCGTTGGATTATTCGATTGTGGATTTTCGGAAGGGACAGGAGGCGCGCCTGTACTGGGTGTCGTCAAGGAACAAGCTTCCAACAGGAACAAGACCATGACAAACTTTAATGCAATTCCTTTATTGATCATACTATCTCCTCTGGCTGGTGACAGTAAGGATAATAGCGCCTGATTATGAGAGTATTAGGGAAATGTAATTTCCATGTAAAATGATTCATCGTGGCTGGACAAGATCGGTAAAGGCCGTGATGACGGCTCGTATAAATCATTAGATTCTTAATATTGTATTTATCCCCTTCTCTTAATAGACTCATATCTAAATTGTAAGATGAGTTCTCGGATGCCGCCGGGTTCTCGAAACCTCCAAAATGGTCAAGACATGGTGGTCTTCCTCGCAAAGGCAGATGAAAAACTGACCCTTAACTCGAAAATGAAAAATCCAGGTTGGACATCCTTCAAAGGTGAAATGAAAACCCTTAAGCCGATCCGATTGACAATGTTCTTAATTGCGTCCGGTTTGCTTCTTTCGTGCATGGCTGTCAACCTGCCCGCCATCTATGGAGCCACTCCATCAAGCGTCGCATCCAGCGTGCCTACAAATAATTTGCCGGTAACTCCCAGCCAGCCTCTGCCCACATACCCCTTGGGCCTCTCGTCGGTAAACAACCTCGAGTCCAGCACACCTCCGGGCAGTTTTTTCGACGGCAAATTGTTCGATAACCGGACATACACGAATCCCAGTGTGGCGGGACTCACCTTTCGCACTTCGTGGGCAGATATCGAACCCAGCCAGGGTAATTTTGTATGGACCAAGCTCGACACGGTTTTCAACCAGGCCGAAAAAAACAATAAGTGGGTCGAACTCGTGTTGATCCCGGGCTTCGGCACACCGGCGTGGGCCCTGCAGGGTGTTCAAACTTCGACCTTTAGTATCATTTATGGTCCGGGCAAAGGTCAGCAACTGGTGATGCCGCTGCCATGGGACCAGACGTACCTGGAGCGCTGGTTCACATTCCTGAAGGCAGTCAGCGGCCGCTACCAGTCGCGCCCTTCATTTATAAAGATCGCGGCGGATGGCCCGACGTCGATCACGGGTGAAATGACGCTGCCGGACACGCCTACCGACCTATGTACCTGGGTGCAGGTCGGTTATTCGAGCGACCGGATCATCGGGGCTTGGAAGCAGGTCTTTACCCATTACGCGCAGATATTTCCGCGCCAGTATTTTTCACTGGCTCTCTATCCGCCGCTGCCAATCGTTGGTACGACGCGCTGTGTTAATGGTAATCCGACAGGCATCAACCATGCCGAGAGTCAGCGTGTCAGAGATATCCTGATCGGGCTGGGAGTTGACAACTACCCCAAACGATTCGTCCTGCAGGAGAATGGATTAACAGGTTCAACCGGGGAAGCAACCGGCGGGTCGTATGACATCGTAAAAAGCTACAGCGGAAAGATTGTGATCGGCTACCAGCTTGCCACATCGGCGATGGCGAGTCCGGCCTACATGGGCGATCCGGATGGCGTAACGGCCCTGCGCAATTCATTGC
>CAZPCR010000493.1:0-2590 GCA_964585035.1 uncultured Anaerolineaceae bacterium | reverse complement strand
ACCATGACTAAATACATCATTGCTCCCTCGATCGTCTCTGCGGATTACCTGCGCTTACGCGAAAATATCGAAACACTTGAAGCGGCCGGCGCGGGTTGGATCCACGTGGATGTGATGGACGGCCACTTCGTCCCCAACATCACCATGGGGCCGTTCCTGGTGCAGGCTTACAAGCGCGCCAGCAAACTGCCGCTCGACGTGCATTTGATGATCGAACAACCGGAACGTTATCTTGAAGCATTTGCGAAGGCCGGCGCGACGAACTTAACCGTTCACGTGGAGACCTGCCCACATCTATACAGAACGCTTCAGCAGATCAAGTCACTGAACTGCGCAGCAGGCGTGACTCTCAACCCCGGCACGCCTGTGTCACTGATCGAACCCGTGCTGCACCTGGCAGACCTGGTACTGGTCATGAGCGTCAATCCCGGATTTTCAAACCAGGTATTCCTGCCGGATATGGTGGCGAAAGTGGCACAGGTGCGCAGGAAGCTGGACGAGATCAAATCAAGCGCCTACCTGGAGGTGGACGGCGGGATCAACGCCGATAACCTGCCCCAGTTGAAGGCAGCAGGCGCCAATGTTTTTGTTTCTGCGCATGCCTTGTTCAGCCATCCGCAAGGGATCGAAGCGGGTATGGCGGCTTTGAAAGCAGCCATCGAGCAACCCACAGGCAGCAAGGTGCGCAATGTGTGAGCAGGCACAATAAGCCCGATTAAAAGAAAAATCACGGCTTTCAAAGCCGTGATTTTGCCAGGGGGGAAGACGAACTTACACTTACACGCGGGATTTGCCGAGCGCCTTTATGCACTTGGTGCACATCACCTGCTTGAGCAGGCGGCCATTCTTCAGGATGGTGACCTTTTGAAGATTGGGTTTGAAGTCACGGTTGGTAGCGCGCAACGAGAACGAGCGATTATGCCCGAAAGAGGTCGTCTTACCGCAATTTGCACATTTAGCCATCGTACACTATCCTTTCGATAATTCCAGATACTTGCCCAACCTAACAGGCAGGGCATTGTACCATAAAGCGTATCTTTCCTCAACACAATTTGTTAGAATAAGCGCAAGAGAGGACACCATGGGCGAAGAAAATACTTCAATGGGCGGCATTCACATCTCACCGGCAGCGATCGCGACACTCGCGTACCATGCCACGCTTCAATCATACGGCGTGGTGGGGCTGGCGCCGAAGAATATCGCCGAAGGGCTGGCCCTGACGATCACACACGAACCGGCGCGGGGGGTCTCGGTGCGTTACGACGGCGAGAACATCGATATCGACCTTTACATCATCATAGAATACGGCACGCGCATCACGTCGGTGGCGGATATGGTTGCCAACACGGTAAAGTTCAACGTGGAGAAGGCAATCGGAATGCCAATCCATGAGATCAACGTGCATGTGGCCGGCCTGCGGGTCAGCGATGCAGGTTAGGAGATCTATTTAAATGAGTGTCGACAGCGTCCGGATGGATAAGCTGCGCAGCAAGCCGTTCGATGGCCAGGCCCTGAAGCACCTGGTGGAGGCGGGCCTGACGTGGCTCAAGACCAACCAGCAAACCGTTAATTCGTTGAACGTCTTCCCGGTGCCCGATGGGGATACCGGAACCAATATGACGCTGACCATGATCTCCGCCTGGAATGAGGTTAAAAATTCAGGTGAGAAGCATGCCGGCAAGATGGCCGGGCTGGTGGCACAGGGCGCTTTGATGGGTGCGCGCGGCAATTCGGGCGTGATCCTTTCACAGCTATGGCGCGGATTTGCGCGCGCCCTGCAAGAGAGCGAGCTGATCGACGCGCCCATCATGGTCAAAGCCCTGGCAGAAGCGCGCGATACCGCCTATAAAGGCGTGGTCAAGCCGGTGGAAGGGACGATCCTGACGGTGGCAAAAGACCTGGCGGCCGCGGCAGAAGCCGCGCAAAAAGAGACACAGGACCCGATCGCGATACTGGAAAGATGCGTACCGGCTGCAGACGAGTCGGTGAACCATACCCCGGACCTGCTACCGGTGCTCAAACAAGCTGGCGTCGTCGACTCAGGCGGCAAGGGTTTATTCTTTATCCTGGAGGGAATGTTGCGCCATATCCAAGGCCAGCCGCTCGATACACCCATCACGACGGTCCAACCGCTTTCATCATTGAATTTCGACAACGCCATGGAGGGAGTCGAAGAAGGCCAGGATTACGAAGTTGTCGTGGATTTTTTTCCAAACGACCAGTTCGAGCTGCAAAAATTTTACAGCAAGCTCGAAGAAATGGGCACGTCCATCCAGGTGGGCGAGGGCGAGGGGATGTACCGCATGCACATCCACCTGCCGCTGGAAAAACGATATGAGCCCATCGATTACATCATGAGCATCGGCACCATCACGAAGGTCGCTATGGAAAACCTGGTGGCCCAGATGGACGAGATCAACGCCAAGTCCAAAGGCTCGAAGCTGGAACTGGCGAAGGTGGAACCCAACCAGGTGGCGGTGGTGGTGGTCTCGCCGGGGCCGGGACTGAGCCGCATCTTTGCCAGCCTGGGCGTGGCTGCCATTGTGGACGGCGGACAGACCATGAACCCGTCCACGCAGGAGATCCTGGC
>CAZPCR010000492.1:0-2590 GCA_964585035.1 uncultured Anaerolineaceae bacterium | reverse complement strand
CGCGCCGATTCCATCCATTTGCCTTTTCATAAAGAATCGTTCGATATCGCCATCCTGGCCTGGTCGTTCTGATGAATTATCCATGAGGGCATGGTTCATGCCCTGGACGAAATCCACCGCGTACTAGTCACAGGTGGCAATCTGGTTGACTTGCGTCCATTGTTGGATAGGTGGCCGATCGAGGTTTCATCGAACGGTGAAAACCGCGAAGTTGGGCGTGCGACTGATCTGCCAGAGCCGCTAAACGATGATGGAGCTGCAAATCAGGCCATGGTACTGGCTGAACAACGCGGTTGGTTCGTGCGCGAGCGCCAGGACGTTTTTCCATTCTTCTATTATTGGGATACACCCAGGGAAATGCAGGAATATATAGATGAAACGTGGAATGACGTAATCCAGGTCGAAGACGGCCTGTGGAGTAGCCTCCGTTCGTCGTGGGCAACAGCCAACGCTGACGCTCGTGTACGCATCCGATTAAAAATGATGATTACAAGCCTACACAAACAAAATCTCTTTTGAGTAAAAAGGAAATGACCTGAATATTTATTCGGGCAGGCGGTTCATACCCATGAATTAAACCGGACGGGAATCTTTCATGCCACATCCCAACCGGTGATCCTTGCCAACCCAAGATGCACCAGACTGATTGGCACGATCAAAATTGCATGAAGTAAAGCACTCAAGCCAAAGATGGTCGCGCTGGAACGAAGAATAGCATTCATAACCGGAGCCACGTAAGCAAGCATCCAGGGACCGGCGCCAGCCACAACAGCCAAAGTCAGCAGGACGATCATGATCACTCCCAGTGGCAGCCACGCATGACGGTCGGAGCCTGACGGCAGCATGGTACTGCTCACTGTGAAGACCAGATAAAACCAGAGCGGGAAATCCTTTACCTGCGGTAGGAGTGCAATACCCAGCAAAAATAAATTCAATTGCCCGTTGCGCAGCACAGCCCATAACGGTAAAAGGTCTAAATGAGTGATTGATAGATAAGCTATTAATGATCCGCCCGCGACCAGTGGCGCGGCTCCGATCAATGAATCCCGGATGATATCCGTCTTGACCGTTTCTACATAGCCGAGCTGCAAGCGCCCATCGGGGAGCATCTGTGGGATAAGCGAGAACCGCGCAGTTGGCACGCCCAGTATCACCGCCATCAGATAATGGCTGAATTCGTGCAGTAATACACCCGGTAAAAAAATAATCGAAAATACTGTGATCGTGAACTCGGGACTGCGGCTCAGGATCAAAAATACAGCTTGAATTTCACGATGCAAAAGCCGCTGGAGAAACACCAGCGGCAGAAGCGTTATCGTAAACCAAACCAGACCATCGAATTGGGCAAGCATGTGATTTTATATATTCGCCTAAGGAACACTCTCTCAGGCGATATCACCTCGAAGTTGTTTTTGGCGAGGAAGTCTGGAGATTAAAGTGAATACAGGCAATCCATCATTTGGCTGCGGCCTGGGTTATAGCAACGAATTCGTCCACCTTTAGGCTTGCACCGCCCACCAATGCTCCGTCAATTTCGGAACAGCCGAAGTACTCTGCTGCGTTAGAGCCGGTCACCGATCCGCCGTACAGAATTCGGATGGCTTGCGAAGTCTGCTCGCCGAATAATTCACTCAAAGCCGGTCGAATGACCTTGGCTAACACATCATTGGCATTCTGAGCACTGGAAGCCTTCCCGGTGCCAATCGCCCAGACCGGTTCATAGGCCACTACTAAGCGCACTGCGAAAGCAGGATCCACATTCGCAAGGCCGAGACGGATTTGCCTTCCGACCACATCCGCCGTCTGTTTGGCTTCGTACTGTTGGAGCGTTTCTCCAACGCAGACGATCGGTATAATGTCATATTTCTGCGCAGCATGGACTTTCTTGTTCACCGTATCATCCGTCTCGCCGAAATATGTCCGACGCTCGGAATGTCCGAGTATGACATATTGGCAAAGTTCTTTCACCATCAATGGAGAGACCTCCCCTGTGAAAGCACCTTTTTCCTCCCAATACATGTTTTGCGCGCCCAGGCCCAGGTCGCTGCCTTCCAATTGTGCATGGACGGCTAACAGGGCAGGAAAGGGTGGGCATAGGACTTTATCAACGCCCTTGATCTCGCGCAGCTTCGCAGACATCGAGTAAACCAGTGTCCTGGCTTCCTCAACCGTTTTATTCATCTTCCAGTTTCCGGCAACAAGAGGTGTACGCATGGTATATTGAGCCTTCTTTTCTTTATGGGATTGAATTGCTTAGAGTTTGGGCCTCTTCTAACACCCAACCCGGCGTGTTTAGATCGGCCAACAAGATATTAAGGGTTCGTTTGGCTTCAAAGGACTTGCCTTCTTTTGCATCCATCTCGGCTTCCAATAAAGAGGCTTCGGCCATATGCGGCTTGAGCACCATTACCTGGTTGAGCAGCTGATGGGCCTGGTCGGCTTGGCCGTTGTAATATAAGTTACGCGCCTGGGCCACCATGGTGATCGGTTGTTCGACGCGGCCCAGATCCGCAAACGGAAGATAAGAAGACAAATCCGGTGAGGAGGAAGCGTTGTAAAGCGCCTCATGGTAATTAGTGATCAGGTCCGG
>CAZPCR010000491.1:0-2592 GCA_964585035.1 uncultured Anaerolineaceae bacterium | reverse complement strand
ACCTGCATGGTAGAATCAAGAAGTGACCGATCTTTTTGATCATGCCCTGCAGGAACGCATGAAGAGCGAAGCTCCCCTGGCTGCGCGCATGCGTCCACGCGACCTGAGTGAATATATTGGGCAGGAGCATATTGTTGGCGAAGGTAAACTATTACGCCGAGCCATAGAAGCAGACCGGCTTTTCTCTTCCATCATTTTGTGGGTACCACCTGGGACTGGAAAGACCACGTTAGCGCAGGTCATTGCCAATACCACCAAGAGTCATTTTGAAACCATTTCCGCCATCCTGGCGGGCAAGTCAGAGCTGCGTGACATCATTGAGGTTGCCCTCGAACGTCGGCGCCTGAACAATGAGCGCACCATACTTTTTGTGGATGAAGTCCACCGCTGGAACAAGGCCCAGCAGGATGCTCTCCTGCCGCACGTCGAAAACGGGACCGTAACGCTGATCGGTGCAACCACCGAAAATCCCTATTTCGAGGTCATTAAGGCGCTTATTTCACGCTCTCGCGTATTTCAACTCCGAAATCTAAATCACGAAGAAACAGGCATACTGATCGACCGCGCCTTAACGGACAAGGAACGCGGCTATGGTAATAAACAGATAAACCTTTCTCCCGATGCACGCAGCCATTTAATTGAAGTAGCGAGCGGCGATGCGCGCAACGCCCTCAACGCCCTCGAACTATCGGTCGAATCCACTCCAACGGACAAGGACGGCGTGATACACATCACCCTGAATGTGGCACAGGAATCAATCCAGCGCCGCGCCGTATTGTACGACAAAGATGGCGATGCCCATTACGATACGATCAGCGCATTCATAAAATCAGTACGCGGTTCCGACCCTGATGCAGCTTTATACTGGCTTGCCAAAATGCTATATGCCGGGGAAGACCCCCGGTTCATCTTACGCCGATTAATTATTCTTGCAGGCGAAGATATCGGGCTTGGGGATCCGATGGGGATAGTAGTGGCAGCTTCAGCCGCACAGGCTTACGATTACATCGGCTTGCCGGAAGGGGTTTATCCCATCGTGGAGGCTACGTTATATCTTGCGACCGCACCCAAGTCTAACAGTGCCGGTGCCTACTTCAAGGCCATGCAGAAACTCGAAGAAGAAGGCCAGGTTTCAGTTCCGCGGCACTTGATGGACGATAACCGGGATGGCGAAGCCATGGGACATGGAAAGGGTTATATCTATCCTCACGACCACGAAGGGCATTTTGTGCCCCAACAGTATCTTCCCAAGCGGCTGCTTGGTACATATTTTTATCAACCGGGCCGCGAAGGATATGAGGGGCAGGTTGTTTCCCGGTTAGAGCAATGGCGGGAAGCTCAGCGAAAGGCATTGGGTATCACAGATATTGAGACAATGCCAGATTTATCTGAAGAAGAGATCAAAGAGATGAAACGGAAAATTAAATAACATGCCTCTTTTACTGCTCATCCGTCATGGAGAAAATGATTACAGCAGGAAGGGTCGTCTGGCAGGTAGGCTGCCTGGCATCCATCTCAACGATCGCGGTAAGGATCAGGCCGCCGAGTTGGGAAAAGCATTGGCCGATACTCCCATCAAAGCCATTTATTCCAGTCCGCTCGAACGCGCGATGGAAACTGCTGAACCGATCGCTCAGGCGCATGGGTTGAAAATATTCCAGGAAGCGGGGTTACTCGAATCAAACGTAGGAGACTGGCAAGGACAATCCATCCGAAGGTTGGCAATTACAAAATATTGGAGGGTTGTCCAACGCGCTCCTTCACGGGCCGGGCATCCCGGTGGCGAGACTTTTCTGCAAACTCAGACCCGGGTGGTATCTGCCCTAGATGAAATCTGTAAAAAATACAAGCCGCAAGATATCATTGCCTGCGTCTTTCACGCCGACCCCATCAAGCTGGCGGTAGCTTACTACATGGGTTTGCCGCTTGATAATTTTCAACGTTTGGCATGTGATACAGCATCCGCGACGATGCTAGCAGTCGGCGAATCCAGTGCCCAGGTAATATGGCTTAATCATCGTCCTCCGTTTGAGCTGAAATTTACAAAAAAGAAAAAATAGTCAATGCGGGGTCGTAACTTAGGCGAAAACTTCCGAAAAAAATGGTTCGAATGTACCGTCTTTCCCGTAAATTACGGGTAATTCCAGATTGATGAGTGAGAGGTTCGAATGAGGTTCGAATATATTCAATCTTCAAAAAAACCGCAAACGAATCTATAAACAATTACTAATTAATAATAGAACGCATATTCTAATTTGTCAAGAGTTTAGTTCAAATCAAAAAGGTCATTAGACACGGGTTGATTTCCTACTACTGCAGGAAAAGCACGCATATATACATCGTGTTCGCCAAACAGCCGGGTAACGAACCCCATCAAGCCACGTCTCATCTGAATGCCGCCCTGTGAAGCATGGCATGCACCTGCTTCTTCTTTGACCTGGGAGACTGAAGCAACATCGATCCTGGTATGCACCGGAAAATCGAACTCGACCAACGCTTTGAGGTCGACATCTTTATTCCGGCCAAATTTGCGAGGGTCCTTACCAATAATCGGCATGATGCGTGTTACCAGGCGGAGCATCTTATGGGGAA
>CAZPCR010000490.1:0-2603 GCA_964585035.1 uncultured Anaerolineaceae bacterium | reverse complement strand
TATGATATTAACCATGGAGGTTACAAATGGCTGATCTTCTCTATATCGGACTGACACTAGTATTTTTGGCTCTCACGTGGGGTTTCATCATACTCTGCGAGAGGTTGATGGAGGATAAAGCATGAGCGTCGTATATTGGATCGTGGGCCTGATCACATTAGGCCTGTTTATCTATTTAGTCCTGGCGCTTCTCAAACCGGAGTGGTTCGGATGAATATCTACAGTTGGCTTCAACTCATCATTTACATGGTCGTTTTACTAGCGCTTGCCAAACCATTGGGGACCTTTATGGCAAAGGTTTTCCAGGGCGAGCGCACTTTTCTCGACCCACTTCTGCGCCCTCTCGAGCGATTGATCTACCGAACCGCGGGGGTTAACTCCGAGGAAGAAATGGGCTGGAAAACATACGCCATGGCGATGATCCTGTTCAATGTTCTGGGCGCGTTAGTGGTCTATGGCTTGCAGCGTTTACAGGGAGTGCTGCCACTCAACCCACAAGGATTGGGAGCAGTCTCGCCTGATTCATCATGGAACACAGCCATCAGCTTCATAACCAACACCAACTGGCAGGGGTACGGTGGCGAAGTAACCATGAGCTACCTGAGCCAAATGCTGGCATTGGCCGTACAGAACTTTATGTCTGCGGCTACCGGTATAGCGGTATTAATTGCCATGATCCGGGGAATTATGCGTCATACTTCCAATACCATCGGCAACTTCTGGGTGGATCTGACGCGCACAACACTTTACATTCTTCTTCCGCTGGCTCTTGTATTTGCAGTGGTGCTCGTTTCACAGGGCGTGGTGCAAACCTTTGGCCCTTATAAAACGGTGTCACTGCTCCAACCGACGACCGATGCAAATAATAAAACTGTGACCGAGCAAGTGCTGCCGTTAGGCCCGGCTGCTTCGCAAATCGCAATCAAACAGCTCGGCACCAACGGAGGCGGCTTCTACAACGTCAATTCGGCGCACCCGTACGAAAACCCTACACCACTCACTAATTTCCTGGAGATGTTATCCATCCTGCTCATCCCAGCCGCGCTGGTCTATACGTTCGGCAAGATGGTAGGAGATACACGCCAGGGGTGGGCAATCCTTATATCGATGACCATCATCTTCGTCGTGCTCCTATCAGTGGTTGTCTGGTCGGAACAGGGCGGCAACCCGGCATTCACAAAAATGGGTGTGGATCAAACGCAGACAAATATCAATCCGGGCGGAAATATGGAAGGCAAAGAGGTGCGTTTTGGGGTTGCCAACTCGGCGCTATGGGCCACTGCAACCACGGCTGCGTCTAACGGCTCCGTGAATGAGATGCACGACTCAAACATGCCGCTGGGTGGGATGATACCTTTATGGTTACTCCACTTGGGTGAGGTTATTTACGGTGGCGTCGGTTCAGGGCTATACGGCATGCTGGCCTTCGTCATTGTGGCTGTGTTCGTGGCCGGTTTAATGGTTGGACGCACGCCGGAATACCTTGGTAAGAAGGTCGAAGCTTATGAAATGAAAATGGCTTCGCTGATCCTATTGATCCCGGTGTTTACTGCCCTGGTGGGGACCGCGATAGGAGTCATTTCGCCGGCAGGCAGGGCTACCATTTATAACCCCGGCCCCCATGGGTTTACTGAAGTGTTATATGCCTTCTCCTCGGCTACGGCTAATAACGGCAGTGCTTTTGCCGGCCTGGGTGCCAATACTCCGTTCTACAATACTGCCCTGGGAGTCATTATGTTCTTTGCCCGCTATTGGCTGGCGATCCCAGCACTGGCAATCGGTGGATCGTTGGCGCGGAAGAAGAAGGTGCCGGTTGGGGCAGGCACACTGTCTACACATACGCCACTCTTTATCGGGTGGCTGATCGCGGTCGTCATCATTGTCGGCGCGTTGGGCTTCCTGCCCGCGCTGGCTTTGGGGCCGATCGTCGAGCATTTGATGATCTTTGGCCATTAGAAAGATAAAATGTATGAATACTCAACTTAAAAAACAGTCTACATTTAGACGCGAACTTTATCAGCGCGCAGTCGTGGATTCCTTCGCAAAACTCAACCCGCGCTGGATGGTGCGCAACCCGGTCATGTTCGTGGTTGAAGTCGGCAGCTTGCTGACGACCGCATTATGGATCCAAGCCTTGTTCGGCAAGGGTGAGGCACCTGCAGGTTTTATCGGTGCAGTATCACTGTGGCTATGGTTTACCGTCCTATTTGCAAACTTCTCGGAGGCGGTAGCCGAGGGACGCGGCAAGGCTCAAGCCGACGCCCTGCGCCGTACACGCAAGGAGACCCAGGCGAAGAAATTACAGCAAGCCAAGCGCGAGGCCAAGTTTGACATGGTGGCTTCCATAGACCTTCGAAAAGGTGACGTTTACCTGGTGGAGGTCAACGACCTGATACCGGCAGATGGCGAGATCATAGAAGGGATTGCCTCGGTGGACGAAAGCGCCGTGACCGGCGAATCGGCACCGGTGATCCGTGAAGCCGGCGGCGACCGAAGCGCGGTCACCGGGGGGACGCGGGTGCTCTCGGACTGGCTCATCGTACGCGTGACGAGCGACCCAGGTGAGGGATTCCTTGACCGCATGATCAGCCTGGTCGAAGGTG
>CAZPCR010000489.1:0-2618 GCA_964585035.1 uncultured Anaerolineaceae bacterium | reverse complement strand
TTGCGCGAAGGTTATCGAGTGATCGGCATCCGTCGCGGCTGGGGCGGGTTGGTTGACGTTATTCGTGAAAAGGATGCGGATAATAACAATAACTATCGGGAGCTGACGGAGGAGATTGTCAATCGTGCCGGGCGTACCGGCGGCACGTTTCTCCATACGTCGCGAACGAATCCCAGCAAGATCAAACAGGCGGATGTCCCCGACCATATGAAGGATAAATTCAATGCCGAGCGGAATGACATTACCCCTGAGGTACTGAAAAACCTGGATTTCCTTGGTGTGGATTTTCTTGTGCCAATCGGTGGGGACGATACCTTGAGTTACGCGGTGCGTCTCTATAAGGAAGGTGTTAAAACCGTTGCCATCCCGAAAACGATGGACAATGACGTTCCGGGTACTGATTACTGCATTGGTTTCAGCACGTGCGTCACGCGTACAATCGCATTGACGAACAGCCTGCGTACCATTGCAGGCTCGCATGAGCGCTTCCTCGTTTTGGAAGTCTTTGGCCGTTATGCAGGTTTTACTGCCATGCTTCCCACAATGGCGGGCGCCGCGAACCGCTGCGTTATACCGGAATTCAAATTCAGTATTGAGCATCTCACAGAATTAATGAGCAAGGATCGGGATCGCAATCCCAGCCACTATTCGATCGCCCTTGTTTCAGAAGGGGCGACGTTTGAGGGTGGTGATATGTTATTTTCAGACCATTCAACGGATGCTTATGGTCATGCAAAATTAGGCGGGATCGGTGACGCTGTTGCCGCAACCATGAAGACGGTCTCACCCAAATTTAATGGCGGTAGAACTGTGGATGTTGTGGATCAGAAATTAGGTTATATGGTACGTGGTGGCGACCCCGACGCGATCGATTCGATTGTCCCTATGGCGTTTGGCAACCTGGCGCTTGACCTTCTCCTGAAGGGTGAACATGGTCGGTTGGTCGTTTTGAAGAATGGTCGCTATGACAACATGCCGCTGGATGTCATTACCGCGACGAAGAAATTGGTCAATGTCGAACAGTTCTATGACACGGAACGGTATCGTCCGAAATATGAAAACTTCGAGATGAAACCGCAGTTTATTATGACCAGCGAAGGTTAAATCAAATCCCCGTCACTTACTAGTGACGGGGATTTTCTAATAATCGGTCCATCGCGAAAGAATTCTGATTGTAAGCAATGAAAGGTGTGGTACGCACCTTTCATTGCTTATTTCGTAATACATGGATTTTGACAAATACCCCTGACGTTTCTAGAAATAACCCCAATTTGACCTAATAATGTCAAATAAACTTCATGGGCTGTATAATTCCTGATATCCGTGTTCGCCAAAAGGAGAAATTGATGAAAGTAAATTTAGCGATGTGGCAAAAAGCCTTAAATGTGATTCCCGATGTATCCAAAGCGGAGTGGGATCGTTTAGATGTGATTTCCCACTGGTTGATCTCTACGCGCGCTGCAGTCCTCATCATGACTTTTCTCTCGGCTGCCATGGCCGGTATCTTTGCTCTAAGAGATGGCGCCTTCCATTTTCTTCCGTGGCTGGTCCTGACTTTTGGTCTAATTATGGCTCATGCCAGTAATAATATTTTCAATGATTTCACTGACTTTGTACGCGGTGTGGATAAGGATAATTATTTCCGTACGATTTATGGCGCGCAGCCCGTGGCAAGCGGGCTGATGACAAAACGCCAGCACCTTACTTATTTTGCGATAACGGCCTTCCTGGCTCTCCTCTCCGGTATATATCTCTTGGTAATCAATGGCTGGGATCCAACTATCTGGATTCTGCTTGGGCTCGGTATTGTCTTTGTATTATTCTATACCTGGCCTTTGAAATATATCGCCCTGGGTGAAGTTTCCGTGCTGGTGGTGTGGGGCCCATTAATGATCGGCGGCGGTTATTATGTTTTGACCCATTCATGGAATTGGAATGTGGTGATCGCTAGTATTCCGTATGTTCTCGGGGTTACGACTGTCATCTTTGGCAAGCATATAGACAAAGTCGAAATTGATAGGGAGAAGAAGATTTTTACCCTGCCGGTTTTGATTGGCGAAAAAGCCGCACGCTATGCTGTATTGACGATGATGATATTGCCCTATTTCATTACGGCTTTTTTGGTGCTTACGAAATTCTTTACACCCGTAATGATTGTCGTCCTGATGGCGGTTCCTACATTCATAAAGACGTATCCGACTCTCCTAAAGCCAAAACCCCAAACTCGTCCTGCGGATTTTCCCGATGGGCAGGGGGGCTGGCCGCTTTACTTTGCGACTCTGGCTTTTGGCAATAATCGCGCTTTTGGTATTTGGTTTCTGCTGGGATTGATCTTGGATGTAGCTTTGCGCCTTTTTCCGGCCACCTCTCAATTCTGGCGATAATTTCCAAACCTCTTCTAAAAAACCACAGTATGCACTTCTTTTTTTCACTGCTCTCTATTAAAAAACGGATGAGTGCGGGAATCACCGCATTCATCCGTTTTTAAATATCCTAATTCATTCTGGATAATTCAAATTATATGGAGTTATCAGAATCCTATAAGTAGACAAAAGAACATTAAATCAATATACTACCTTCTATAAACATGGAGCATACCTGTGCTAAAACACCTCTGA
>CAZPCR010000488.1:0-2633 GCA_964585035.1 uncultured Anaerolineaceae bacterium | reverse complement strand
GCAGGCTGCGGGTCCTTGCCGAGAATCGGATCGTCATAAGCAGTTCCTGGTGCCTTCATCGATCGTAAGGCCACGCCTTTCACATTCGAAGTAAACAAACCTTCCCCGATTAACCAGTCTGCGTCAGTCGCGCCCTGTCCCTGTTGGCGTTGCTTAACCAAGGAACCAAAAATATCTGAAAAGGATTCGTTTAATGCGCCCGATTGGTCACTGTAGTTAAGATTATCGGTATATTGGGTCACACCATGTGTTAGTTCATGTCCAATCACATCGACTGCCAGTGTAAAGCGATTGAATAATTGTCCATCGCCATCACCGTACACCATTTGTTCTCCGCTCCAGAAAGCGTTGTCATAATTTTTTTGAAAATGTACTGTCGAATCTAGTCGCAGCCCATTTCCATCCAACGAATTGCGCTTATACACTTCCCAATACAGGTCATAAGTTGCACCTGCTCCATCGTAAGCCTCATTCACTGCCGGGTCATTTGTAGGTCCTCCCCCTTCATCCCGAACAAGTTTGCCCGGCAAGGAGTTACCTCCGTCGGAGGTATATACTTTACGCTGCTTGCCTCCCGCTGCACCGGGTATTAAATAAGCAATAGATTCCGCTAACGCCTGGCGATGGGCACGAAATTGGGCAGAGCCGGTTATGCCTGCCAGCGCCACTTTTTTCTGAGCGTTATTACCGTTAATAAGTATGTTCTTCAACATATGGGGGGGGATAATACATCGAATTGGATCGTGGAGAGTCTTCATTTATTAACTCCTTGATAGAAATCTCGTCCTTTGTTTATCCTTTATACCCTTTTCCCCACGTATTCACTACCATAAAACTATGGCAATTTTAATACCCTATCTCCTTCCCATTTAAGGCCTGAGACGCTCGTCGCATTGACCATTAAATTAGGCAGTAAGGTTTTCAAGGCTTTAACATCGCCTGATGTAAAGTACTGAACATCACCACAGCCTCCCACCGGAGCCTTCGATCCAACTGCATCTAAAAGACGTTTTGCCTGCCGCGCCACTGCTGGGGCGGCATCTATCACTCTTATTTTTTCTCCAACAATTTGCTGAATGAGCGGGATCACAAATGGATAGTGGGTGCATCCCAATACAACGGTGTCGATATTTTGTTCAAGCATGGGTCGAAGTGCATATTCAAGGATGGCGCGCGTTTCGGGGCTTTCAAGTTCGCCCAATTCGATCTGCTGTACCAACCCTGGACATGTGCTTTGGAGTAACCTAACATCCGCTGCGAATCGTTCAACGACCGAAGCATATAATTTGCCCTGGAAGGTCGCCGGTGTTGCCAGCACACCTACCACACCGGTTTCAGTATGTTCTGCCGCCGGCTTGACCGCCGGCTCCATCCCCACAAACGAAATATTTGAGAATGTCTCACGTAGGTAAGTGAGTGCCGCTGCCGAGGCGGCATTGCAAGCCACTACGATCAGTTTTGCACCCTTATCGAGCAGGTACCGTGTGATACCTTCAGAAAAATCCCTCACCTGCTGCAAAGACCGCGGCCCATACGGTACGTGTCCCTGGTCGCCGAAATAAATGATCGACTCCTCGGGCATTTGTCTGCGGATCTCCCGCAGGACCGAAAGGCCGCCCACCCCTGAGTCGAATATACCTATTGGCTTTTGATTATCGTTTCGAACCGGCTGATTCAACAAACCTCCTGAATAAATTTCGCGGGGAAGGTTGATCCGTCAACGACTCGGGGTGCCACTGTACCGCGATCCCAAACGGATGGCCCGTTAATTCGATCGCTTCTACCAGCCCATCGGGAGCATATCCGGCTATACGCAAACCCACAGGAATGTCTTTTAACCCTTGGTGATGAAGGCTATTTACTTTAACAATTGGCTCCCCCAACACATCCGCGGTCATTGTCCCCTCTTCGATCTTGACTTCATGCACCAATACCGTTCGCATGTTACCTGGGTAATCGTGATCGAGTGCGCCTGACAGTTGGTCGGGAATGTGCGTATACAGCGTGCCTCCCAACCCCACATTGATCAGCTGGCAGCCGCGACAAATACCCAGGATTGGTTTGCTGTCCGAGACTGCAGCCTGTAGCATGCTCAATTCGATATCGTCCCGCTCCGGTTCGATGCCATCGATACGCGGGTGCGGATCGCCCTTAAAATGATCGAGTGAAATATCCCCGCCTCCTGAGAACAGGATGCCATCGAGTCGGGCGTATAGACTCTTCCACCCTCCATCTGCAATTGCTGAAGGAATAAGGACAGGAACGCCGCCAGCCTGAAGTATGGCTTTCACGTAGGCTTCCGAAAGATTCACGATCGTCTGCCGGTAGGAATTGTTAGTTTGATTGGTTGTAATACCTATAATGGGTCGCATCCCCTTATTATAAACAAAAAGGGCGCAGGTTCCTGCGTCCTTTTTATCTGGATTATTCGAATTTCTGTTTGAGTCGGGCCGATTTGCCCGTTCGTCCGCGCATGAAATAAAGCTGCGCGCGCCGTACCTGGTTGTGGCGTTCGACCACCACTTTATCCAATCGCGGTGAGCGGAGCAGGAATGTGCGTTCCACACCGATGCCATTGGAAGCTACACGGCGGACGGTGAAACAAGCCTCATTACCGCCCTTTCGTAGTCGGA
>CAZPCR010000487.1:0-2655 GCA_964585035.1 uncultured Anaerolineaceae bacterium | reverse complement strand
AAAGGTAAAAAGGTTCTCGTAGGCGGCATCGAAGGGTTGAGCCGCTTTATGAACAAGACCCGCGACACGAATGCTCTCCAGCTTTTCGGTAATGCCGCCGGTATCATCGGTGTTATTCCCGGACTTACTATGAAATTTCTTGCTGGGAAATCGCGTGAGGCCTTCGACGACGAAGGCGTCCTTCAAGTACAAATGATTTACCCTCACTCGGTCCAGAAAGTGGCGGAGGGGACGAATGTCGAAGTCACGCAGATGAACAGGAATCACATCCGAATTGCAGGTTTAATGCCTATCCCGGAAAACGGTTCATCCATTGTAATGGCCGGCCCAATGGGCATGGTTAAGTTGTTTGTTCGCACTGGCGTCCAGGTCGTGCAGGAGGCTTATAAAGCCTACCAGGAAAAACTTGTACAATTGGGTACGACAGGCAAGACATTGGCGGTCGCGGTGGTCCATCATGCCAACTACAAAATTAACAAGCTTGTAGAAAAGCACTTGCAGAACGAAGGGATCGTCCTGCCGATGCCCTGGGTGGTTAGCGAGTTTGGTAATGTCAGTGCGGCCTCGAACATGATAGCCTTCTTACGTCAATTGCCGGGTCTGAATCCCGGCGATCACATCCTGATTGATGGCTTTGGTGCAGGCACCTATTACGACGTTTTGGCCGTGGAATTAGGCCGTTAGTAACAGTTATAAACATCATGTAAAATACACAAAAAGGATATGCCCAGGTGTACACCTGGGCATATCCTTTTTTAAATTCTCTTCCACTTAATGGAATCTCTTTAAGTAAAAAAAATCAACACCCCTCTTAGCGCGTCTCTGTAACTTTGCTGATCGTTCCTGATTTATCCGGATCGAACCCCTTGGCCAACGTCAAATGATAAGAGAACAATTGGGCAGGGATGATATCCACCAGTGGTGTTAAAGATTCGGGGATCTCCCTAGAGAGGGGAATTCCGATTTTCCCAAGAGATAAAGCCTGGTCCATGTTGGAAATAATGACCAGTTCAGCCAACAGGTCCTGTTTCAGATGGAACAACAGGGGCATCAGGGAATCCGCCACCTTCCCCGCCATAATGACGGCCAAGACCGGAAAACCGCGTGCCACGATTACTATTGGTCCATGCTGAAAGTCTGCCGAAGAATAAGGCTCGGCCTCCACATAAGTCAATTCCTTAAGTTTGAGCGCCCATTCGAACGCGGTCGCATAGTTATAACCGCGCCCAAGGATCACACATTGCTGCATATACCTGTATCGTTGGGCGGACTCGGAAATTCTCGCGTCCTGTTTCAAAGCTTCACTCACCCAGGCAGGGACTCTTTCGAGTGCCTGCCAGCTTGCACGGCCATCCTGGAGAGCCGCAGATAACATTGCAATCGTCATCAATTCTGCCGTGTACGTCTTTGTGGCAGCTACAGCTAACTCCGGCCCCGCCTTGATATCAAGTGTGAAATCGGCTTCTGCAGCAAGGGGCGAATTGGGTTCATTTGTGATAGCCAGCGTAAGGCAGCCCTGGCGCTTCCCTTCTTTCAGGACGCTCACAATGTCAGGTGACTGACCCGATTGCGAAATACCGACAACCAAAGCGCCTTTAAGATTTGGGGGGAGCTGGTAATATGTGAAAAGCGAAGGTGTAGCCAGTGCCAGGGGTAACCGGTTCATTGCGCCTAATAAATAATTAGCATAGCGTCCGGCGTTATCTGAAGTTCCGCGAGCGGCCAGGAAAACATATGAAATATCGCGCTCTTTGACTGCTCTCGCAATTTCTTCGACGGTTTTCCGTTGGAGCTTCAGAAGTTTCTCCAAACGGTCCGGTTGTTCTAAAATCTCGGAATAGAGTGACATTTTTCCTCAGGGGGTTACATCTTTTGACTATAACCCATCGAATAAAGGCCAGGGATCGAAACCGGCAGGTGTCCTTGAAAAACGGATTTCCCAAATAAAGCGGATGCAAGAGCATTCATGGAAGGTTCAAGTATCGAATAAGTACAAACATAGGTCTGAGCCTCCGGAAATGCTGCCAGGTCATAAGGCAATCGCATTGCTGCGACGATGCTTGCTATTCCTGTTTTTAAAATCTCTTGAACCAATACCGCTTGTTGAGATTTGTTATATGCATTAATGGTACCTATCACGATCAAATCGTATTTCCAAAGTTGAGTGACGAGGTTGCAGATATCCATGGAAGAGGGAGTCTGTGAGATCAAATACTCATCCACATGGGGGTGATATTGTCTGATGGCTTTACCAAGGGTCGGGATGACATAAGAGGAAGTATCTGCAGGGGTTAGATCCATCGGCTCAGGAAACACAACGGCAATCTTTTTATCTCCTGTCAGGCGGAGCGGTAATTGTCCGGCTTGATCGCGGACGAGGGTGATTGACCTTTTGGCTATTTCTTCGGCAACTTTCTGGTGTGCATCGCACCCCACTTCACTCAGGTCAGGTTTCTGTGGTTGCTCCGCCAACCAATGCTTAAGAGCCAAGATTCGCTCAACAGACTTCTCGTTTTCTTCAAAACTCAGGTCGCCATTCTTGGCAGCTTCGATAAGACTCGTATGGATCAGGCGCTGGTCCTCTGGATCCGATGTCATCAGTAACAGATCGGCCCCCGCGCTCGCCGCGCGGACCGCATTCATTCCAAGCGCCTC
>CAZPCR010000486.1:0-2666 GCA_964585035.1 uncultured Anaerolineaceae bacterium | reverse complement strand
AGTGTGCCAGCCGACCTGGTTACTGCATGCAAGGCAGAAGGCATGTTAACCATCATCGCCACACCGCCCAACTGGGCAAACTACGGCGAGATTTTCGCCGATTTCCAGGCCACGACGGGTGTACAGCTTAACTCCCTCGATCCCAATGCAGGCTCGGCCGATGAACTCGCCGCGATCGTAGCCAACAAGGGCAATAAAGGTCCTCAGGCTCCCGATATCGTGGATGTCGGTTATGCATATGGCGATCAGGGCGTAAAAGCCGGCGATTACCAGCCCTACGAAGGCACATATTGGAGCAAACTTCCTGCCACTACCCTCGGCATTCCCACCTATGATCCCAATGGCATGTGGACGATCGGCTATTACGGCATCATGGTGATCGAGACCAATACCGCTGTTGTCCAGAATCCGCCGAAAAACTGGTCCGACTTGCTCAAACCCGAATACAAGGGTCAGGTTGCCTTATCCGGCGATCCACAATCTTCCAATCAGGCCATTCAGGCTGTTTATGCAGCCGCGCTGGCCAATGGCGGTTCGTTGGATAATGCCCAGCCCGGACTCGATTTCTTCAAGAAGTTGAATGCGGCCGGCAACTTTGTCCCGGTGATCGCCAAGGTGGGCACCATTGCCCAGGGCGCGACTCCCATTGAACTGGCTTGGAATTACAATGCTTTGGGCGATAAACTATCTCTTGCCGGGAATCCTCCGATTGAGATTGATTATCCCTCTCCGAGCATCGGTGGCGCTTATGTTCAGGCCATCAGCGCTTATGCACCGCATCCCAATTGTGCCAAAGTGTGGATGGAGATTATCCATTCCGACCAGGGCCAGTTGGCCTGGATTAAAGGCGGGGCCTCGGCTGTTTCAGAAACCGATATGATTTCCCGCAATGCAGTTCCTGCAGACGTATTATCCACCCTGCCGGATCCCAAAGTTCTGTCTTCTGCCGTTGCTCCCACCGTTGCTCAGCTTACTGCTGCAAAGGCATTAATTACCGGTGGCTGGCTCTCGACCGTAGGTGTGGCAGTACCCACTGCGGCGCCGTAGATTGAGATGACTGCTTCAAATGTTGTAAAGCGGGACGCGCCCTCGGCGCGTCCCGCTCCATACAAGTTTTCCTGGGCATGGCTCGGCGTGATGCCCTTCTTTCTGTTTGCGTTTATGTTCTTGATTTATCCCTCCTCGACCATCGCGCTGGGAAGTTTTCAAGACACGAATACGCAAGCGTTCACCCTCCAAAACTTCGCGCATCTCCTGCAAAACCCCAATTTGATTGCCGCATATTGGATCAGCATCAAGATTAGCCTGATCACCTCGTTGGGTGGCGGTATCTTCGGGTTCCTGCTTGCGTACGCCGCTATTCGAGGTGGACTGCCTCCCTTCATGCGTTCCAGCCTGATGACCTTTTGCGGTGTTGCCTCCAACTTTGCAGGCGTCCCGCTGGCCTTTGCCTTCATTGCCTTGCTCAGTCCATCCGGTGTGTTGACCGGTTGGCTGAAGGCCATGGGATACAATCCGTATTTCCACGGCTTCCAGCTTTACACTTTCTGGGGATTGAGCATTGTGTATATGTATTTCCAATTCCCATTAATGGTATTGGTCATCGCACCGGCCATTGACGGCTTGCGGCGCGAATGGCTTGAGGCAGCCGAGAATCTGGGCGCCTCTAGTTTCCAATATTGGCGATACATTGCTTTACCGATTCTCCTGCCCTCCATATTGGGCACAATGATTCTGCTCTTTGGAAACTCCTTTGGCGCCTTTGCGACTGCCCAGGCGCTGACAGGTGGCCAGATCAATCTGGTGACCATCATGGTGGGGGCCCAGCTGCGCGGCGACGTTCTGGGCGATGCCGGGTTGGGGTATGCGCTGGCGCTGGGTATGGTGGTAATCATGGCGATAGCGATCACCGGTTACACGGTGCTTCAAAGACAATCTGAGAGGTGGTTGCGATGAAACGCGGTAGTGTGGTCTGGTCATGGTTCTGGATGATCCTCGGCATCATTTATTTCTTTCTGCCGCTGGTTGCCACATTCATCTTCTCCCTCAAGGCCAAGCTTGGGGTTTTGAGTTTCCTGGCCTATCAACAGCTTTTCAATGACCCCGATTTTATAAAAGGTTTCTCATACTCGGTAATGTGGGGGATCCTCACGATTATTGTTGGAATTCTGATATTTTTTCCTACGGCGTATTGGGTCCGCATGCGGTTGCCGCAAGTTCGGACAGCGGTCGAGTTTGTTACGATGCTGCCTTTCGTAGTCCCCGCAATCGTGTTTGTCTTTGGATTGGTGCGCACTTTCAGCCACCCGCCGTTCCTGATCGTGGACAGTCCGGCCCTGCTGGTTCTCGCCTATGTTGTGTTAACAATGCCCTATATGTATCGCTCCATCGATACGGGTTTGCGCTCCATCGATGTGCGCACTCTGACTGAAGCGGCACAGAGTCTCGGCGCGGGTTGGGGGACGATTCTTTTTCGCGTGATCCTGCCCAATATACGTGTCTCCATCATCAGCGGTGGCTTTCTGGGTTTCGCAATTGTGATGGGCGAATACATTTTGGCTCAGTATCTTGCCAAACCGGCTTTTGCCCCCTTCCTGGCTTATTTGATCCAACAAAAAGCCTATGAGCCGGCGGCGGCTACCATCGTCAGTATTGCTCTCACGTGG
>CAZPCR010000485.1:0-2671 GCA_964585035.1 uncultured Anaerolineaceae bacterium | reverse complement strand
CAAATTGGATGGGAATAAATATAATGATATACTTCGCTCATCATGCGAAACAAGAGGGCTGACTTATGAAAGTGACCGTCTTACAAGAAAATCTCGCCCACGGTCTTAGCATTGTCTCGCGCGCAGTATCCCCACGATCCACACTTCCGGTATTATCGAACATCCTGGTGGCCTCAGACGAAGGCCGATTGCGGCTTTCCGCAACCAACCTCGAGCTGGGCATCACGTGCTGGATCACGGCGCGCATCGAGCAGGAAGGCTCCACAACCGTGCCGGCGCGCACGTTTTCGGACCTGGTGAATACACTGCCGGGCGACCAGGTGCTGCTTTCGCTCGACATAAAGACACAGACATTGAACGTGCGCGGCGGGACATCCACGAACGATATCAAATGCATCGATGCACAGGAATTTCCCCCACTCCCGGTGCCGGACCTGGAAGGGGCGGTGCAATTAAATGTGGCAGAGTTCCGTGAGATGATCCAACAAGTAGCTTTTGCCGCTTCCACGGATGAAGCCCGACCGGTGTTAATGGGCGTATTGATACAGGTCGATAAAAACAAACTGACAATGGCCGCGGCCGACGGGTTCCGTTTATCGGTGCGCAAAGCAACCCTAGCCACACCCGCGCCCGCCCCGGTGACCGCCATCATCCCGGCCAAGGCGCTGACCGAACTAGCGCGCGTGGCGAGCGACGGCGAAGAAACAATTTATATGATCGTCCCGAAGGGACGCGGCCAGGTAGTGTTCCGCGTCAAAGACGTGGAAGTTGTTTCGCAGTTGATCGATGGGACATTCCCGGATTACCAGCAGATCATCCCGCGCAAATATACATCACGCACACTGGTCTCCACCGCTTCGCTGGTGAAGGCCTGCAAGCAGGCCGAGATCTTTGCACGCGAAGGATCGAACGTGGCGCGCTTGAACATCAAGTCTTCCAACGGCGAACTGCAGCCAAGCGAAGTGGAGATCACTGCCACTTCGGAAGAGACCGGCAAGAATGAGACGATCGTGGAAGCGACAGTGGACGGCAGCGGCGTGTTGATCGCTTTCAATGTTAAATTCCTGCGAGAGGCGCTGGAGGTCATCAAGACGCCCAACGTCGCGCTGGAAACGTCCGCGGCGAATGCACCGGGAGTGATACGGCCGGTGGGCGATGAAGAGTTCCTGCATGTGATCATGCCGATGCATCTGGGGTAAAAGTTAGCTTCGATGACTCATGTCATCGAAGTGGGCGATGGCGGCGTGATGCCGCCTCGCCCGAATGGCGACCAACAGGCCGCCAATATTTTTATGCAAAATAGTGCTGCGAATTCGAATGGGAACGAATAAAAAAAGGGCGGGCGATGAAGGGTTCCTGTATGTGATCATGCCGACGTATCTCGGGTAAAAGGTTTAAAGTTTCATGTTGCTTCGGCGACTCATGTCGCCGAAGTGGGTGATGGCAGCTTGAAGCTGCCTCACCCGAAAAGGGCGGGTATAAAACCCGCCCCTACGACAATCAAAACAGAACAAATGTTCTTTTATTAAATGTTATGCCGGGAGTGTTTGCGGTTCTTCCTGCACCTTAACCGGCAGGCGATGCGACCAGACCAACCAGCCGATGAAAAGAGCCATACCGATCCAGGCCGGAAACGTGGCAAGCGTGCCGCCGAAGGCGATGTTAAACCCGGGCTTGAAGAACAAGATCGGCAGGCCGGCGACGGCGTTCACTGAACCATGAGCCAGGGCGGATATCCAGGGGCTTTTTGTGTTGAGATATAACCACGAAAAAATCGTGGCGAGAAGCACACAGAACACGACCATCATGAAGATACCCGCCACGGGATAGCCGGGATAATTCAAGCCCTGGACGATGGCAGGCGCGTGCCATAATCCCCAGATGACGCCGCTGATGAGGATCGCTTTCCATTGGCCGAGCGGCATAAGATGTGGAAGCAGGAAGCCGCGCCAGCCAAGCTCTTCGCCCAAAGCAAAGAGCACATTGATAAAGGGTGCAAGCGTGATCGCAAATAAACTCTCAAGTGCGACGACCAGCCCAGCCGGGACCGCGCCTGCTCCCGGGGCGGAAGCCAATGCGTTATGCATCATTGTGAATTGAGGATCGAATTTAGCAAGGCCGAACAGCAGAGCGAAGAGTCCACCCAAAATGGTCAGGCCGGCAGGCAAGAACCAGGCCCAAAGATAGAGGCGCTTGGAACCGAGACGATTTAAATTCAGACTTCGGAAGGGCTGCTTCAAAACCAATGTGGTGGTCAGGATGGCGGCCAGGCCAGGTCCCCACATGGCAATGGCCCAGAAACCGGTTTCGGTCAGGCTGGTGGTGTTGAACGGTCCGGAGCCGTGTAAAAAATGCGGAATCACAAACAGCGGCCATGAGAAGGCGAAGGTAATGATTAGGAACCAGGTGAGGGCTTTACGGTTAAGCATGATCTGCTCCAAAGTTTGGCCTGGAGCGCTGGCGGCGGGTGGTACTGGTCAGCGGGCGCCTGGCAACCAGGGTGACCTTGCCGCTGCTCGAGGGAGTGTAGACCTGGGTAGCCTCCCAACCATCGGCGCCCCATTCATTCAAGGTGGCCTCGATGTTCTCGTCCTGCGTGCCGAAAACGCTACCGATGGTGCGGACGCGGTATTCCCAAAGCTTGATCTCTTCTGTCATTTTGATTTCCTTT
>CAZPCR010000484.1:0-2674 GCA_964585035.1 uncultured Anaerolineaceae bacterium | reverse complement strand
AAACCGGAAAAAATAATTTGGGTCAACGGGATCGAATTTCTTCACATTTATCGTGCTTCAGATTTGCTTGCAAGCCTCAAAACGGTTCCTCATTAATTCGAATTAACGAGGACTACCTGATTTCACATTACAACCATCGCTGAACCCTACGTAAGGAGTTTTGTTATGCCCGACTATTCGCTTGTTATTCCCGTTTATTTCAACGAAGGGTGTTTGCTTCCACTGATGGAATCGCTTCAAAACGACGTCATTTCGAAAAACCCACAGCTTACCTGCGAGGTGATCTTTGTGGACGATGGGTCGGGGGACCGCTCCCTGGATGAGCTGTTGGAAATTCGTGAAAAATACGATCATGTCGAGGTCATCAAACTGACCCGGAATTTTGGCCAGGTTAATGCGTTGATCGCCGGTTTTACCCATGCGCACGGAAAATGTGTGGTTGCCATGTCTGCCGATGGGCAGGACCCCCCGGCCATCATCAATGACATGCTGAAAGCCTATTACGAGGAGGGCAATGAGGTCGTGATATGCACGCGGGAAGGCCGCGACGAATCCTTTTATCGCGTCGCCACTTCGCGTATCTTTTACATGCTGATCAAAAAGCTGGTTTTTCCCAACATGCCCGAAAGTGGCTTCGACTTTGTGCTGTTCGGGGAACGGGCATTAAAAACATATCTCAAGAACGTGGACGCCAATCCCTTTTATCAGGGTGGGATTTTATGGATGGGCTATAAAACCAAATTTATCAAATATTTCCGCCGCCAGCGGTTTGCCGGAAAGTCGCGTTGGACGTTCGGTAAAAAAATGACCTTTCTTATCGACGGCATTTTATCGTATTCTTTTTTCCCGATCCGCGTGGTTTCTTTTATCGGTTTGCTGATCGCCGTTTTGGGCTTTGCCTACGCCTTGGATATTTTGGTTGAAAAAATATTATGGGGCAATCCTGTCACTGGCTGGGCGCCCATTATGATCGTCACTCTGGTAATAGGTGGGGCGCAGTTGCTCATGCTCGGCTTGATCGGGGAATATCTCTGGCGCACTTTATCCCAGGTCAGGAATCGGGATTTCTACGTGGTGGATAATATTTATGAGCCAAAAAATCGGCAGGTGATGCCGGAGGTTAGGTGAAGTATTTCCGTTTGATGGTTTAATCAAATATATGGTTATCAAATAGCGGCCAATATCATGGATAAGATTGTTACTCCAATACCGGTGAATATATTAATTCACGGAAAACAGGATAAAAGCTTAGTTGAGAGAACCGCATAAGGGAGGCTGTCCATGCCTAAGAAGGGCTACGTACTGATTGCGTTGATCTTGGGTTGTCTTCTTATTGCAAGCCCCCTGCTAATTTATTATCTGAAACTACGGGAAAGAAGGGCCCAACGTTACCATCTTTATTGCGAGATCCTTAAGCCGGGTATGACAGGAGACGATATTCGCAAGGTGCTGGGACAAATCGGACAGTTCGTGGAAAACAGCACACCCGGAGATCCTAATGATACTTGGCGGGTTGCCTTTTATGATGCGAATGTAAGCGAAAAGTATGGCGGAGTGTCTCTCGATTTTCATGACTACAAATATGACAGAGCATACATTGAAGGCTTTGAGCAGGAGTCGGTGGACGTCTTATGTGATTTCGGACAACCAACGAATTCAGTCACTAACACACCAACTCTAAATCCTTAATAATCGAACGAATTCTCCACCCAAATGCACCCGATCATAATTTTCAAGTACTAAGTAACCCCTATTAGAGTATCCCGCATGTTGTTTCCCCTCACGGTTGCTTTTTATAGTGATGGGCAACCACGCCGGATTTGAAGGTTTTCAAATCGATAAAGTCTAGCAGAAGCCTCTCCTGCAGCTTTACCGTGTCGAATAACCGTGGCCCTTTCCCGGCAATAACCGGGGAAATCACGAAATAATACTCGTCGATCAAACCGCGCTCCGAAAGCTGGGATGCAATGCTCAAACCGCTTACGGAAATATCTTTTCCAGGCTGCTGTTTCAGCGCCAGCACCTCTTCCGCAATGTTTGCAGACACAATTCTCGTGTTGTCCTCCTCAACATGTTTCAAAGTCTTGGAGAATACAACCTTCTCGAGCGAGTTGAAAACACGCGCGAACTCAAGGGTTGACTCTGACTCCGATTGGCTCTTGGCGACATCGGGCCAATAGGGAACCATGAGTTGATACGTGATCCGGCCGATGAGGAGCAGGGGACTCCTATTGCGCAGCAGGCTGGTGTGGAAGTCGAGCACCTCATCGTCTGCAATCACGTCCGTGTGGCTGCAGTACCCGTCAGCAGTAAGGTTTAATGCAAAAACAACTTTTCTCATGGACCTCTCCTTTATAACGATAAATGTAAAGTTCAAGCACTTCTTGATCGAATTTCAAATTACCGGATACACCGGCTGTCAATTGGGTGTCATACGCTCTTAGATAAATTATATATGACTTTAAATGATGTTGAAGGAATCAGCTCCTTCCCATTTCGGAAGGCGACCGGAGTTTTGGATGGATCAGTCTTCTTTTCCTCCCCCAAATACGACGATCAAACGATTGCTAATCAAGAATACAGCTCCCGTCGTATTTGGGGGAGGTGCCCGAAGGGCGGAGGGGGTGCTTTACAGCCTCCATCAGCAAACTCCTCTTCAACTCATCCAGCGCCG
>CAZPCR010000483.1:0-2681 GCA_964585035.1 uncultured Anaerolineaceae bacterium | reverse complement strand
AGGCGAACACGAACAATGATGCGCAGGCGGTGGCAGTGGCACTCGGGTACGCGCGTCAGATCGTCGAGACAAAGGCGTACGGGGAAGGGAATCGTTTTTTGCTCGAGGTGGAAGCAGGAAGCTCTTCGCTTCATTCGAAATAGAGGAAGTAAAGTACGAGATTGCCTCGCCGAAAGGCCACAATGAAAAACGCAGTATCGCTGGCAAGCGAATTACTGCACCCTACCCTTGTAAACGATTTTTTGATTAGAGGAATATTTTAACCAGAGCTAGTGGACTCCCGCCCATGCCACGGAGCGCACTTCGGCATCGATGGAGGCGACCACGGACACGTCCTTATAGTTGGCATTGAAGGTGGTGAGGTAAATGTCATACCCTCCGCCGTCCTTCGGGGAGAAGAAGAGCAGGTTGTTCTGTGAGTCCCAGATGGGGAGGAGAGCTTTGGCTTTGAAGATCTGGCCGATATCCATGCCTGGGCCGCTGATCCAGGCTCCGGGTTGTTTGTCGTCCATGCTCGTCCAACCCCAGATCGCCCCGTATTCTGCCACGTCAAGATTTTCAGAAGGCGCTTTTATGGGGGAAACCTGGTGGCTCATATCACCGCTGCCGAAGGAACCCCCGAAGGTATCGAGACCCCCATTCTTCAACCTCACGATAACAAGATCCTTATACGATATCCAGGGATCGATTCTCGTCACTAGGTCCTGGTTGACCATTGTCGGCTTAGGATTATCGGCGGTCAGGTGATACAGTCCGTTATTGTTGGCAAAAAAGATCTCGCCGGTGAGGCTTTTGGTCACAGCGCCAAGGGTGCAGTCCGGGTTTAGCATAGTCTGCTGTTTGCTAACCACGTCATAAAGACGCAGTTGGCCATTGCCACATACTATGTTCCATGTATCCAGGAGAGCTGTGGTATTGTCCAGCCAGCCTACGATATTTTCACCGCTGCTTTTCGATGAATACAACAGGGTCGTGTTCTTCCCCTGACCGTCTGCAATCCAGACACCTGACATGACCATCCCTGCACCGGTGCCGAAGCCTTCCGCCGCTGGAAAAAGTAGGTGATTCCCGTCCGGCGACCAGGATGGGGAAAAATCCTGGGCATTATCCTGGCTGACACGACTGACCTTTTCTGAGGTTGCATCGTAGATATAGATATTGGCCGAGGAACCATCCATCACACCGGCAAAGGCCAAGCGGGTGCCATCCGGTGACCAGGCATAGCTGAGCCGTTCGCCGACTGCCCTCAACGCCTCGAAGCCGGGATCGCCTGGACCTGTTGAGCTGGCAGATTCGCTACTGGAAGAGGTGAGATCGGTGATCTTTTTAACTTGTCCATCCGGCAGGGAGAGAAGGTTGAGTGCCAGATTGTGAAGGTTGTTGCCCCCCGGACTGATGAAAGCAACGAAATCGCCCGATGGCTGGACGGCATTCTGCAGGTTGCCGTCCCAGTAATCGACATCGGTGATTTGTTTCAAACCGGTACCATCCGGATTGGCGGCCCATAGCCCTTTGTCGGTTTCCATCAGCAGCCAGGGCCCTTTGCCATTCAATACACCGTGTGTAAGAGTGGGCGTCTGTACGTCGAGCGGCGGAGTCGGCGAGGTGGGAAGGTTTGGGGGGATGGTTGGAATGATGCCGGCGGGCATACATAGACAGCCCAGGCCGGCAATCAATAAGAAGATAGCAATGATGGCAATCCTTAATTTTGGGGTCCTGGTTATGGTATTCATTCTGTCCTCCTGATGTAAGGCGGGGATAAGAACCGCATCGTCACCGCGGCGTTGTGCTTGCGGCTTTTGTCCCTAGCGTAAACCAAAGGCGGAGTAAAGGCAAGGGCTAATATTTTTATGAATCAAATCCAACAAACAAAATGCAGACAATTGAACAGCCGTTTTTTACTTATTTAAGGCGATTGCCCTGATATCAAAGAGGTGGCATTGAGTGTGGAGTAAAAATGGAGAACTTGTGAATTTGTTGTTTTATGTACTACGTCGTATACTTTGAACAAGTTTTAAAGAGAGCCTGTCCGAAAAATTCATCGAGGAAAATAAGGAGAGCGAATCGTGAATATTTTTTACGCCATTTTGCTAGGAATCGTCGAAGGTCTGACCGAATTTATACCCGTCTCTTCCACCGCGCATATGCTCATCGTCCAGCGGATATTCAACATCCCAGCCGACAATGCCATATTCGCTTTTCTGATCCTCGTCCAGTTGGGCCCGCTACTGGCGCTGCTGGTCTACTTCTGGAACGATTATTGGAATCTGATCAAGGCCTTCTTTGCCAAACCCTTTTCCACCCAGGAAAACAGGATGGCCTGGTATATCATTATTGCCACCATCCCGGCTTTAATAGCGGGTGTACTACTGAAAGACCTCGTGCAGAGCATGTTCCAAAACCCGTTATTGGAGGCCGCCATCCGGTTGTTTACGGCTGCCATTCTATTAACGCTGGCTGAATGGTTGGGCAAAAAGGCACGCGGAATTGACTCGATGACATGGGTGGATAGCCTGATCATTGGCCTGTTCCAGGTTTTAGCTGTATTCCCAGGCTCATCCCGTTCGGGTTCGGTCATCCCAGGCGGGATGCTACGCAATTTCGACCGACCGGCTGCGACGCGCTTTGCGTTCCTGATGGCGGCGCCCGTGATGCTGGCGGCAGGCGGATACGAATCGTTG
>CAZPCR010000482.1:0-2684 GCA_964585035.1 uncultured Anaerolineaceae bacterium | reverse complement strand
CATTCGGGATCAATTTCTTCATTCTCGACATGACATTTGGATTTATCCGCCCACAAGGAGCAGCCCCAGGCGATCTGCATGGTGAAATCAATTGCAACTGCGTCGGCGCCGCATGCGATGGCCTTGACGACGTGTTCGGCTGCGCCGATACCGCCTGAGACAATCAACGTAACACGATCTCGCAGGGCAGCTTTTACCAGGGTCATGTGAATATCGCGAAGAGCTTCAATCAATGGACGCCCGGACAGGTCGTGGCCGACTTCATCGGCAACCAGATGGATAACGGGTACGCCAGCCTTGGTCAAGGCGAGGACCGTATCAGCAGAATTGCTGGATAGATTCAATCTGAAACCGATCACAGCTTGAGGATACAGTGATGTGACCTTTTCCAGAATGGCGCTTGCATTCTCTGACTGGGCACCATCAATTTCAACATAACTCGGCGACCAACCGATGACCTTATCCAATTCCTTTGTCGTGAGAAGGAGGCCGAGATTGGATGTTTCGAGGTCGGAATCCATGTCTGCGGGTGTGATCAACGCGAGATTATTAAGCTGCGCCGCTGCGGTGCTAATTGCTTTGAGAGCACCTCGGCCCGGTAATGGCATGGGTAATGTGTCAAAAATAATGGGGAGGGGCAGGCTCAGGCATGTCGGCAGGATGCTGACGAGCTTACCTTTTTCGAAGTCGAGTCTTTCCAATCCGGCGCCGATGTCAACCTGAGTCGAAATAGACTCGCGGCCGTGAATGCCGTCGCGAGTTGGCCGTACGATCTCGGACATATCGAGCCACAAACCCTCGAATCCCTCGCCCGCGAACTTGCCGCCATAGCCTGCCCCTGAAATGGGAATGCGGCCCGTCTCAGCCTGGTACCAGGTCTGCGTGATGATCTCTGCGGTCCAATAATCGTCCCCGCGCTGGGTACGTCCATCGAAAACGACGTGGCCATATTTGACATAGGTATCGCCTGGAGCGATCAGGAATTCTGCGGGATAGCCGCCTGGCGGAGGCGAAGCTGTATCGGTGTGAATGTGGTAGCGACTGGTTGCCATGTACTATCCTTATAAAACAAAATGACACGCGCAGGCGTGCCTTTTGAATAGCTTTATGCTATTAAATAAAGCAGCCCTTCCAACCTCAACAGGCCTGAACCAAAAGTATCATGGCCTGATCACCGCGCCCGCCTTGTCTCGCATGTAACCATGCGGTTTTCGGCAGCGAGCAACACAATATTCATGCTGTTGCTCCTTGCGCTTCCTTTGGAAGGGAGAAAGAAGTCTGTGACTAACTCCGGAGGCATCCGCTGAACAATCCGATTTTTTCCCGTCAGCCGGGATTAACACGTCCTTAGCAGGACGGAACCTCCACCTCGTGATCTCATTTTGCAACGAGACCCAGCCGCTATTTCTCCGATATTCGATTTTTAATTCGCCGATGATTGTACACGCGCAGTTTATAGCCGTCAAGTCAGGCAGGAAAAATAGGGGAGTTGGCAATGTCCTGCTTTGTGGATAAGATAAGTCTTATTCATCATGGAGGTTTGCATGAAACTTGCACATACCATTCAAAAATATCTCGATGTCATCCGCAAGGGTATCCGTCCGGAGTTCAAGGATGGAAAACCGAAAAAGGTGATCATCGTCGGTGCTGGAGTAGCAGGATTGGTGGCCGGTTATGAGTTGAAACGCGCCGGTCACAACCCGATAATCCTGGAGGCTCAACAGCGCGTAGGGGGACGGGTATATACCCTACGCCAGCCTTTTATGGAGGGACTGTACGCCGATGTAGGCGCAATGCGCATCCCGCGCGCTCACCTGCTGACCCTGGAATATATTGCAAAGTGGGGTCTTAAAACCAATGACTTCACAATGGATAACCCCAATGCCTACTATTATATTGGCGGGCAGAAGATCCGGATCGCGGATGGCAATGCCAACCCCGCTTTGCTGGGTTTCGATGTTTCCGACGAGGAAAGGAACCAAACGGCAGGGGCGTTGTGGATGAAGACCATCAAGCCATTGCTCGACATGTTGGAAAAAGACGGCGATCCGGCCTGGGACGAAATTGTGTCCAGGTACGACCAATACTCCACGCGCGAGTTCCTCGAGATGAACGGCTGGTCTGAAGGCGCGATCGAGATGTATGGCCTGCTTGCCAACCAGGAAGCGGTAATGAACTCTTCCTTCCTCGAAGTTTTTCGCGAGGACTCGGGTAACTATTACACCAACATGCTCGAGATCCAGGGCGGCTCCGATCGATTACCGCATGCCTTTCTGCCCAACCTAAAAGGCAATATCCGTTTCGGTTCCAAAATGATCGCCATCGACCAGTCGCCGGACGATGTCACTATCCATTATCAAACCGCCGCGGGACGATTCAAGGAAACCGGTGATTATGCAATCATCACAGTGCCGTTCCCGGTGCTGCGCCACATAGAAGTACTTAAACCCTTCCCACGCGCCAAACAGCGGGCCATCCGGCAGCTGCATTATGATGCTTCGGCCAAGATCCTGTTCCAATGCAGACGGCGCTTTTGGGAGGAAGATGAGGGCATCTTTGGCGGAGGCACGATGACCGACCTGCCCATCCGTAATCTTTACTATCCCGACCACGGGCGTGAGACGGGGAGAGGGGTGATCCTTGCCAGCTATACGTGGTCGGAAGACGCCCAACGTTGGGGTTCA
>CAZPCR010000481.1:0-2693 GCA_964585035.1 uncultured Anaerolineaceae bacterium | reverse complement strand
TTTTTGGACTGCAGGGAATATCGCGCTCTTTTTCCATCCATTCAAAAAAGCGATTAAGGTCATTGGTGGTAACCGCACCGATGGTGCGATCCGGAGGCAGAAACTGAGTTAGCAGATGCACATCCGATAGAAAAGCTTTTATGGTATTCGGTGAGCGGCCCTGGTCTAAAAGAAATGACTCCCAGGCTTTGATGGCAGGTGCAAGAGGTGTTTGCGGGGAAATATGAGCTGAATCTTTTGAAGGCATTATCTCTCCTTCGTTATTAGTAAAATAGGTTAATAATCGAGAATATATAGCGCATAGCCTTTGCGTATAGTTTAGCGAAGTTTGTAGTGAATGTCAATCACTCCAATACTTCATACGGATGCTGAGAGGGGAGGAAGAGAATTTAGAAAAAGTGGATGTGCGTGGGTATACCTTCCCATGCATCTACTTTTTCAGATACTTAAAGGGGGGTTGTGACCAGATACCAGATATATATGATGTCAAGCAGGGAAATTAATGCGAAAGATCCTGAGGTTGGAAGCAGGGTTGGTAATCGCTGCCCAGCACCAGCCGATAGCTTGTTGTACTGTGGGGGTCAGGCATTGAAACCACTCTCGCAGAATAAAGCCCAAGACTATTCAGAATGGTGTTACGCACATTGGGATCCTGCGCAGCCGTTGAGTCGATCAGTACTGTATTTCCGTAATCCTTCCGGTCAGCCGCTGAAATATTCGTTTCATAACCTGCGTAGTTGAGTCGACTTGCCGCGAGCGCGTCCCATCCCACGAACGGTGTGCCGTTCTGCACTACAATGGAAACCGTTTGCCTTTTTACCGCCGTGGTAGAGAGGGTTGTTGCTTCAACGAGCAGCTGCTGAAGCGCCGTTTGATTGGGAAGAAGCACATCCGCGCCACCGGGGGTTACCCAGTCTGAGACGTAAGGCGGGCGCAGGTAATAACTCCGGATGTTGGCATTGGTCAATTTTGGTGCATAGAGAGACAACTTGAGCAAGTCTGCCAGACCGAGGTCCGTAGTGATCGTACTGGAAAAGTCACTATAGAATTGGGGAATACGGGTCAGCATATTTGTTTTCAAAGCCTGATTGAAGATGGCACGCAAAACCTCCTGCTGCCGGCGGCCCCGGTCGAAATCGCTGGATTGCAGCCGCGAGCGTGCGTACCATAAAGCCAGCTCGCCATCCATGTGAACAATTCCCGGCTGGACCGTGTAAAGTGACCAGTTATTTTCATTATTCGGGTCATAGCTGGGATCGATGAGATGCCAATCGGTATAAGGACAGGCCACAGGAACATCGACTCCGCCGAGCGTATCCACAATACGTTGGAAACCGCCAAACTCAACCATGGCAGTGTGATCGATGCGGATGCCGAGGTTGTAGGCGATCGTATCGCGCAGTAAACCAGGGCCGCCGTCTTTATAACCATTAAGTTCGCCGCTTTGATAGGCAGTATTAATGCGCTGCATCCCAACACTGGGAATATAGATCCACAAGTCGCGTGGAATGGAAATCATCGAGACTTGCCCCTCTTTGGGCCACAGGATAACCAGCACCATGGTATCAGTTCGGAACGAACCGCCGGGGCGTTTGTCCGAGCCGATCAGGAGAAAATTTACCGACCCATTATTGGAGAGCAGCGGCAAAGGTGCGGGTCCTTCTCCGGATGTGTCTGGCGCCGGCGGTGCTGCTGCGGTTGGGAATAACGAACTAAGATCAATTGTTGGACTGGGCTGCGCCGGAGGAACTTGAGTGGGAGAGGGAGTTGTTGTGGGAAAGAATGGCTCAAGAGTGGGGACTTCTATGTAATATAGCGAAGTGGGTGTCGCTTGCTCAACAAAATGCGGCTGAAATGGGGTGGGAGTGGGTGAGGCATTTGGCGCAGAAGTGATCAACACGAAAGGAAACTGCTGTACAGGTGTGGGAACCGTGCCACAGGCAGCAAGCAAGATTGTTAGCAGAAAGAACAGCCTGCGCAGGAATGACTTCATGGGATTCTTAATCGCTCTGAAATTAACGCAAACCAATTATTATTTTTATTTGCCCCATCTATGGCGATGTTGTTGTAGGGCTTGGTCCACTTGTAGAAGTTGGGAGAGGCGATGCCGTATAAGGCAACGGAGTTAATGTCAGCGGTTCGGTTGGAAATTCGGTGGGTGTATAAAAAACGGGGATGTAAGTCACGCCGGGCGTGATCGTCGGCACATTGGGTACCCACAATCTTTCACCCGTAAAAATGATGTCCGAATATGATTTGCAGTTGGCGCGTTCGATATTACTTAAGGAAACGCGATATAGCACAGCGATGTGGTAAAGCGTATCACCCTGCTGGACGACATAGCCCCGGATCCAACCAGGAAACGGTCCACAGGGTGTTGTTGTGCTTATTGGGGGAGGAGGTACATAAATATTATACCCAGCCGGCAGGCCCTGGGCGGACAGGCAATTGGCCTGTTCCAATTGTTCAGGACTGATTTGATATCGCGCCGCAAGGCTCGAGAATGATTCGCCAGGCTGAACAGTAATTAATATCCATCCGGAGGGGGGAATGCAATTCACAAGTGCAGAAATCGTTTGGGTCGACGATGGAATAATTATAGGAGTTGTTGTGACCACGACTTGGATCAACGGCGTGGATGTCAATGACGAGGGAGTCAATGGTTGTGAAATAGCGGTTGGGCTGGGCGTCAG
>CAZPCR010000480.1:0-2694 GCA_964585035.1 uncultured Anaerolineaceae bacterium | reverse complement strand
AGATCCCGACAGAGATTTTAAGATGAGGCGACCGAAAGGTCGTCTCATGCTTATTAGGATTCGGGGGTTGAAAGAGAGCCAGCTTAATCGATACAATTCAGGATCTTTACCCCTATATTTGCCAATCCATAAAACGCGTCTATAATTCCTTTTGTAATTATGTCCACCATCGATGAGATCAAATCACGCATAGATATCGTTGACCTGGTCAGCGAGACCGGCGTAAAGCTGCGCAAGACCGGAAAGAACTATACAGGCTTCTGTCCGTTCCATGCCAATAAGCACACGCCTGCCTTCGTTGTCTGGCCGGATACCGGGACGTGGCGCTGCTTTGGGGAGTGCAATGAAGGCGGCGATATTTTCAAGTTCGTGATGAAGAAAGACAACCTCGATTTTCGCGAGGCGCTCACTCGTCTTGCTGCGCGGGCCGGTGTGGAGTTACCGGCTTATACCGCCGAAAAACCCGAACAAAAGGAAGCGTACGATCACCTGCGCAAGCTGCTCGAGGATGCGCTGATCTTTTATCGCAGCCATCTCCATAAAAACCTGGAGGTGCTGGCTTACCTGCGAGATAAACGGAAGCTCACCGACGCGACCATCGAGGCGTTTGGGCTGGGGTACGCACCTGCAGGATTCGACAACATCCTCAAGCACTTCACGCAACGCGGCTACACCACACAAGAACTGCTGGACGCCGGCCTGGTCACGGAGCGCGAATCCGATTCGCACACATCGAATTATGATCGCTTCCACAACCGGATCATGATCCCGATCCGCGATGAGAATGGACGCATGGCCGGTTTCGGCGCCCGCATTGTCGACCCGAACGACGTCCCCAAGTTTCTCAATTCGCCTGAAACTGCCATTTTTACCAAGGGGCATTTGCTTTATGGCCTGGAGCGCGCACGCAAGCCGATCCGCACGGTGGACCAGGCTGTGATCGTCGAAGGATATCTGGATGTGATCGCCCTGCACCAGGCGGGTTATGAGAATGTCGTCTCACCGATGGGTACGGCCCTCACCGAGGACCAACTGCGACTGCTCAAACGTTTCACGCGCCGGATCGTGCTGGCGCTCGACCCGGATACCGCCGGCCAGAAAGCCGTGCTGCGCGGACTCGAAGCGGCGCGTCAGGCCATGGACCGCGAGGGCGAGCTCGGCTTCGATGCGCGCGGCCTGTTGCGTAACGAAGCCCGCTTGCAAGCCGATTTACGCGTGGCCTCCATGCCCGATAACCTGGACCCCGATGAGATCGTGGCGCGCGATCCATCTGAGTGGGCGCGCTTGATCGAGAATGCCAAGCCGATCGTTACGCATGTAATGGAGACGCTGGCCGTTGGGCAAGACCTGAAAGACCCGAAGACTAAAAACCAGATCGCATCACAAGTGCTGCCGTTGATCGAAGACCTGCCCAATGCCATGGAGCGAGATACCTACCGGCAGCAATTAGCACGCCTGCTCAAAGTGGACGAACGTGCGTTGGCGGGTGGCCAGTCACCAGCTCCAAGCGTGCGGCGGCGGAGAGGTTCCGGGCAGAAGCCAAGCGATGCGCCGCCTGCCGGGATCCCGGTTTCAATATCCTCCAACCAAAAGGTCGAGGCCTACGTCATCGCCCTGTTGTTCCGCAGACCCGAATTGCTGTACCGGTTGGACCGTTTGTTGGGACAATACGGGCTGACCCCCTTGGCTGCTGCCGATTTCGAGTATACTGACTATCAAATTTTGTTTGGCTTGATCCGTGCGGCCGTCGAGCAGGACCATACCGAGCATCATGAGTTCGTAGTGGAGGCAATACCCGAGTCGCTGCGCGGACTATCGCTTGAATTGCTTGCGATGACTCAAAAGGTCGATCCCGTGGATGAGAAATTGATGGAAGATTTGCTGCGCGGAGTGATCAAGCTGCGCCGCCTGGCAGCGGGTGAGAACCTCAACCAACTGCGCTTTTTGCAGGAAGATGCTCAGCAAGCAGGCGATTTGCGCGCGGCTTCCTACCAGGACCTGGTGTTACAGCATACGCATTTATTACGCGACCTGGACCAGGCCCGCCGGAAGATGTCATTGAAAAGGCTAGAGTAGGGTCGAGAGAGTCTTTTCCTCATTGTCTGTGTTTAGAAAGACAACATGGCTGCCAGAAAAAAGGTTTTAGATCCAACCCAACGGAAGGTGAAAACAAGGATGCCGCAAGGAGGTTCCATGCAGGACGCGAAGACAAAGACCGGGACCTCTTTGAAAAGTTCTTCGCGCAAGCTGCCTGCAAACATGGGGAAATCGAGTACGCGCGCTTCACACGGCAAGAACACCCAAAATCAAGAGTCAAGAACATCAGAGATATTGTCGGATGAGCCGATCGATGATGTCGAAGATCTGGATATCGTAGAAGCCATCTCCGAAATTCCTGAAGCGGAGCTCGTCGAACCCGAAGAGGAATTGTTTGAAGATGATACGCTAGAGAAACATCGTCCCGAGATCACTGCGGAACTTTCCGGCGACCCGGTACGGCTCTATCTCCGCGAGATCGGTGAAGTAAAACTGCTCGGCTCCGATGGCGAGTTCCGCCTGGCTACACTGCTCCAGGCCGATAAGGTGCTTGAAGCATTCCTTCAGCGGCCGGTCCGTAAAGGCACTTCGCCAATCGTAGGAGGATATCGCAGCCTGATCTCTGAGTTGGTGACTTCCTGGAAACGTTTTGGCGAA
>CAZPCR010000479.1:0-2698 GCA_964585035.1 uncultured Anaerolineaceae bacterium | reverse complement strand
TGGTGGGCGATGGGACTTTCCTGCCTTTTAACTCGGCATTATTTATGACCACCGTCATGGATAACAGCATGATCGCACAAAATACATGTTTGCAGATGTGCGTGGTGGGACGCAATACTTTTATCGGTGCGGGTACGACATTTACGGATTACAACCTGGTTCCGGCTCCTTTGAAAGCGCGCGACGGAAACGGAAAGCTTAATATTTCCAATCGCCCGGTAATGGGCAGCGCGGTGGGCCATAACTGCCGTATTGGTTCGGGTTTGATCATATATCCGTCGCGCACGATCGAATCGGATGTGGTTCTGGCTGCCTCCAAGGATCGTCGCGTGATAGACAGGGATATACGATTTGAGGACAGCGATCACCACCGTTTCAAATCGGCTCGTTTACACCAGGCGTTATATCATCGCCGTAAAGACCGGGACGTTGAATCGTGGTAATTGGGTAATCAAAATAGGGCTTATCCGTAAATTTTAGAGGGGGATCGCTGCTTTAGGGTGGCCAGCGAAGCTGCGCATCCTAAATAAGCAGTTTGCTACATTTTGCACATAGAGTCATAATAATAAATAATGATTTGCGAGCGGATTTTGACGAATGGATAGTTTTGCTTTCATTATTCACCCAATCGACCCAAAACGTGACGTCAGCCGTAAGTTTCCTCTCCTTGGCCGGGTTTTAACTGAGGGCCAGATCAATTTCTTCTCCACTTTTTTCCCGCCTGTGTATCTTTCTGAAATTCAAGGCATAACCTCTGATGCCACAGGTAAGCAGGTAAGAGGCTGGTTAATAGCTTGCCCCTATACTCCGCAGCGGATGTTGGACCTGCCTGTACAAATGGTTTATCGTAAAATTATACAAACCGGCCATATGGCAGAGAAGCTGGGAGCGCAGATCCTGGGTCTTGGGGCGTTTACGTCGGTCGTAGGCGACGCGGGCGTGACAATTGCAAAAGGGCTGGATGTACCTGTGACCACCGGCGATGCTTATACAGTCTCCGTGGCTGTGCAGGCTCTGCGGGCCGCGGCACAGGAAATGGATATATCGCTTCAGAACGCCACTGCGGCCGTCGTCGGTGCGTCGGGTGCTATTGGCCGAGTCTGCGCCGAATCCCTGGCCGGAGAGGTAGGTCGCCTTATCCTGATTGCCAGGGATGAAGTTGTACTTGAAGAATTGCGCAGACGTTTACGCCCGAATGCACGAGCCGAGTTGGTCGTCAGCACAAAAATGCACTCGTTGACCGAGGCGCAGTTGATCCTCACGGTTACCAGCGCAGTACACGACGTCATCGATCCGGCGGATTTGCAGGCTGGTAGTGTTATTTGTGACGTCGCCCGTCCCCGCGACGTTTCTGCAATGGTTGCACGGGCCAGAAATGATATATTAGTGATTGACGGTGGAATGGTGGACGTACCCGGCCCCGTGGATTTCCATTTTAACTTCGGTTTTCCTACAGGTAAGGCCTATGCCTGCATGGCTGAAACAATGGTCCTGGCTTTGGAAGGCCGCTTTGAAGATTATACGGTAGGCAAGAATATAACGATGGAAAGAGTAACCGAGATTACAACATTGGCCGCAAAACATGGTTTTCGCTTGAGCGGTTTTCGTTCGTTCGAGCGTGAAGTTACCCGGGAACAGATTGAGAATGTACGCCGTAACGTCCGCCGGGCAGGTGTTAACGGTCACGCTTAGGAGGCTCTATGGGTAAAGCCCGTCTTTTGGTCGTTGAAGACGATGTCGATATTGCCAACATGCTCAAGATATATTTCTCGGGCATGAACTTCGATGTTGATGTCGCTCATCGCGGGTATGATGCGTTGGAGAGGACCAAACATGTTTTACCGCACTTAATAGTTCTCGATATCATGCTGCCCGACATTGATGGGTACGAAGTCTGCCGTAATTTGCGTACGAGCACGCGCACCAGTCACATTCCCGTCATTTTCCTGACTCAAAAAGATGAACGCAGCGATAAACTGCAGGGTCTTGAACTCGGAGCGGACGATTACATTACCAAACCATTCGATATTGAAGAATTGAAACTGCGGGTGACAGGCGCCATAAGGCGCTCTGAACGGGAAAGCCTGACCGACCCGCGTTCCGGACTTCCGGCCGGACGCCTGATCGAAGAACAACTTCGCCGCATTATTCGGGAAAAGGAATGGGCGCTTCTCGACATGCGGGTTAACGAATTCGAACCCTTCAAAGACGTCTACGGCTTCGTCGCTGGCGATGATGTCATGCGTTTCGCGGCCATGCTAGTTACTGAAGTAGTGGATGAACTTGGCTCCAGTGAAGATTTCATCGGCCACGCCGGAAGTGATAACTTCATCGTCATTACCAATAATGAGTCTGCACCCTTGATCAAACAACGGATCAAGGATCGTTTTGCCACAGAAATCCTGACGCATTACAATTTTATAGACCGTCAGAATGGTTATATGCAGGTCTTGAAGCCCAATGGCACGCCCGATAAAGTGCCATTCATGACATTGGCGGTTGGCATTATCTCGCCCAGTGAGCAATCCTTCGCAGACATACGCGAGATCACCGAGCTTGCGGCGGAAGCGCGCCGGCAGGACAGCCTGGCAGCCGCATAAGGGTATCTATCAAATATGTTTGCAAGCTTGAACCTGGGCATGGGATTAGTCATCGCCGGACTGGTATTTGTGATACTGGTCTGGGGTTTGGTTACTCT
>CAZPCR010000478.1:0-2702 GCA_964585035.1 uncultured Anaerolineaceae bacterium | reverse complement strand
GCTCGGCACGGGTAAACCGTGACCGGGTTTAGGGCCGTGGGCATCCAATCATGGAACCTGCGGTCTTTTTTATTCAACTGCCAAAGGAGAATAAAGTGACTACTTTCTTCAAGACCCCCAAGACGTATCTCAGCGGCTCGAAGACACTTGCACGCAAATACTATGTTTCTCCTGAGATATTCGAGGCCGAAACGGATCGCATTTTCACCCGTCAGTGGTTTTGCGCGGGGCATGCGAGTCGTATCCCGAATGTGGGTGATTACTTTTTAGTTGACGCCTTTGGCGAAAGCATTATTGTCTTGCGCGACCAGAATAATCAAATCCGGGCCTTCTACAATGTGTGCCGTCATCGCGGCACGCACATGTGCGAAGAAATGGAAGGGCGCTTTAGTAAGTCGATCCAATGTCCATATCATGCCTGGACATACAGCCTGGATGGTAAGTTGATCGGTGCGTCGTTGATGAACAATGTGGAGGACTTCAACAAGGACGACTTTCCTCTATATGCGGTCAACCTGCAGGTTTGGGAAGGGTTTATCTTTCTCAACCTGGCGGGATCTCCCGAACCATTTGAGCAGGTCTTTGCTCCGCTTTTCAATAAATTCGATGGTTGGAATTTGCCCCTCCTTAAATCAGCACGACGTATCACCTACGATGTAAAGGCCAACTGGAAGTTCATCTTCCAGAACTACAACGAATGCTATCACTGTCCGCCCGTGCACCCTCAATTAGCTAGGATCAGCCCATCCGACTCCGGCGAGAATGACCTGATCCAGGGGCGCTTCATCGGCGGATTCATGCTCATCGATGGCGCTGAAAGCCTGACCATGAGCGGTAAGTCCTGCGCGTTGCCTGTCGGCAATTTGAAACCGGAGGACCATCAACGTGTTTACTACTATTCCATATCGCCGAACATGCTGCTCAGTCTGCATCCCGATTATGTGTTGTTCCATACCATCTGGCCGCAGTCGCCTACACAGAGCATCATCCATTGTGAATGGCTGTTCCATGCCGATAGTTTTGGCCGGGCCGACTTTCATCCCCAAGATGGTATCGAATTCTGGGACATAACCAACCGCCAGGACTGGCATGTATGCGAGCTGGGTCAGATCGGGGTATCGTCACGAGCCTATCAATCCGGTCCATACTCGCCGCTCGAGGCTTTACCGGCCGCATTCGACCGTCATTATCTTAAAGTGATGGACGAAGGGTAATTTAAAGCAAAGCTGATGTATCTACTCATCCCTACTTGGCGAGGAAAACACTCGCTCTCTACGCGCCGCGCCAAGGGAACACTTGGCATCTTCGACTTTCAGCCTGGCGGGAGAGCACCTTTGCATGCTTCGCAAAAAGCACCTGCACCTGCGGTCTTCGAGGATTAAGAATCCCCTAATTATTTTCGCCCTTCATGTTTCGAGGTCTGGCAAAAGTGATATATTCATCAATGTATAGATCTTTGACCGCCAATAAGTTGTTAGACCGCCATATGACGGCTAAACCTAAGGTGGGACGTGAACATACAGGCTCGAACCAGCAGGAAATGAATCATGAGTGCCCAAACTTTGCAATGGATAGCAACTGCCATCGTTATCGGGATTATTGTACTAATTCTCTTGGCACCCAAGCTCATGTGGTGGATTTTGATAGTCGGTGGATCGCTCTGCATTGTTGCAGCCGCAGTTTACAAACAAGGAATTCCAGATGGTCTGGCAGGTGGGTTGTTCTTGGCAGGAATATTTGCTCTTCTGTCCTGGTTCAGATACAAGAAGGTCGCGAGAGACCAACAAAGGGGGCGTGCGATCATGGCGACCTGGTTGAATCATCCCAAGTATCCTGTTATTTGCGAAAGGTGTGGCGCAAAATTATCTAAGTTTCGATTCCCTAGAACCTTCACTCAGCTCATGTGGGGCGGCTGGACGTGTCCAAGTTGTGGAGCTGAGCTTGACGGTAGAGGAAAGCAGAAGATCAGTCAAGCGTAGTATCTCGCAGGAGTGGCCGATCACAACCCGCACCCGGAGGTGGGACTCGCGCCGGCAAAATGTGCTAAAGTGTGCTCAAGCTAATTCATCCGAAGCTGCTTGATCCCATCCCACCCAACAGCGTGGAAGGTAGATCGTTACGCACAGTGAAAAAAACGTCATTTTTAGGCAGGGTGTTTTTTGGTGCTAAAGTGCGAAATCAATTTCAAGCGGGATGAGGCATATTGATTCCGGCCCACCTTTCGCCAAACCCATCTTGTTTTTCATAGGAATTATGAGATTAGGGGTGAGTCATGTTTCGGATATTTCATGCCGATGTGTGAGTAGATGCAAGTTGATCGTTTCCAGGACGACTGATACTTCTGACCTGTTAGTGCCAGATGCTGCTGTAGGCGTGTTCCCCCGCGATTTGTTTTCCCTGTGACAATCTATGCGGCGAATAGATCGAAATATCCACCGTCTTTGACTTGCCATCCAGAATTAACTCAGACATACACAACCCGACGGCCGGCCCTGTTTTGAAGCCGGTGCCGCTGAAGCCGCAGTCCAGGTAAAAACCTTCCGGGCCGGCTGCACCCAGATAGGGATGCTGGTCCGGCGTGATCCCGTCGTAGCCTGCGTGTGCGGAATGCAGGGCCCCAGTCTCCATACTTGGGATACGCCTGCAGATGCGGTCGATGCCGCGTTCGACAAATCCCTTCCTGGCATGGTCGGTATCGCTGT
>CAZPCR010000477.1:0-2713 GCA_964585035.1 uncultured Anaerolineaceae bacterium | reverse complement strand
CGATCTACAGGCCAAATCGTTATTGCCTGCTGTAAAGAAGCTAAAACCAAAAGCGAAAAAGAATTCGATCAAAAGTAGTTCGCGAAAATCAGTGAGACGAAAATGAAAGTTGCTGTGGCTTGCGACCATGCAGGTTTCCCTCTTAAAGATGTTGTGATCGCCTCGGTTAAAGCGGCCGGACATGAGCCAATTGATCTTGGTACAAATAGCAATAGTCCGGTGGATTTTCCGGATTATACTGAGAAACTTGGGCATGCCATCCAAAACAATGAAGCCGAGCGTGGAATATTGGTATGCGGTTCAGGTGTAGGCGCGTGTATGGCCGCAAACAAGATGAAAGGGATTTATGCTTCCATCTGTCATGACACATATTCTGCTGCACAAGGTGTGATGCATGATGACATGAATGTTCTGTGCCTCGGGGGGCGTGTAGTGGGGCCTGAGCTGGCTATCGTGCTGGTTAAGGCGTTTTTGGCCGCGCGATACCTAGGTAATGACCCGGATGGCAAGCGCCTCGCCAGGCGGGTGGATAAAATAAGAAAAATAGAAAACGGTGAGTCCATCTTATAGGTCAGGTGTTTATGTCATCAATAATCGAAAAACTTACAGCTATTGGTCAATCACTCTGGATGGATAACATCCAGCGAAAATTGTTGGAAAATGGGGCGATCAAATCCTTGATCGCCAAGGGTGATATCCGAGGCATGACCTCCAACCCAACGATTTTTAATAATGCCATTTCCAAGACACACGATTACGATGGTGCTCTTGTCCCGCTGGCGTGGGCAGGGTGGGACGCCGAAAAAATATTTTGGGAGCTTGTTACTGAAGATATCAAGGAAGCCTGCGATCTGTTTGCCCACTTATATGAAGAATCAAATGGCGGAGATGGCTATGTGAGCATTGAAGTAAGCCCATATCTTGCTCACGATACGCAAGCGACTTCGGTTCAGGCCCAGCAATTATGGGCCCGAGTAGCGCGACCAAACTTAATGGTAAAAATCCCGGCAACGAAAGAGGGCATTCCTGCCATACGTCAAGCGATTGCTGCCGGTATAAATGTCAACATCACTTTGATTTTCTCGTTAACCCGGTATGCGGAAGTCATGAATGCTTACTTGCAGGGGCTCGAGGACCGTGTAGCCGGAGGGTTAGCAATTGATCGTATTGCATCGGTTGCATCCTTCTTCGTTTCACGAGTGGATAGCAAAGTGGATGACCGTCTACCCAAGGATTCGCCTTTAAGGGGTAAGGCAGCCATTGCCAATGCGAAGCTTGCTTATGATGAATTTACTAAAACCTTCGCAGGTGATCGTTGGGAAAAACTTAAAGCAAAGGGCGGACGCGTACAGCGTCCTCTGTGGGCATCTACAAGCACGAAGAATCCTGCCTACCCAGATACGATTTACATCGATAATTTGATTGGGCCGGATACGGTCAATACGGTCCCGCCGGCCACCCTGGATGCTGCCCGTGCCCATGCAAAACCGGAAATTACTATCACGCGTGATGTAGATAAGGCGCGTGAAGGTCTGGAGCAACTCGAGGCGGTCGGAATTTCGATGGATCGAGTAACCCAGGAACTGGAGGATGAAGGCGTCAAATCTTTTGCTGAATCGATAACGGCGTTATTTAAGACCATCGATGATAGACGAAAGAATGCGATATCTTCGCTTGGGCCTCTGGCTGTTCCGGTTGCCAAACGAATTGCCCAACTGGAAGAGAACTCATTTTCCGCGCGGCTTTGGACACATGATCCTACATTATGGACTACCGATCCTGCAGGCCAGGCAGAGGTTACGATCCGAATGGGATGGACCGATTCACCTGAGAAAGCACGCGCCTGTTTGCCCGAGTATCATTCTTTTGCGGATGAGATTCACAATGAAGGTATCGGTCGCATCTTGGTGCTCGGTATGGGTGGCTCATCATTAACTGCTGAAGTTGTGAGTTCGCTTTTTGCTGCAGACGGGGCCGAGTTATCTAGTTGTCTTTCGATTCTGGATTCAACGGATCCCGATCAAGTTGCTGCTGCAATTAAAGACTTTCCGCCTGACCAAAGCCTTTATATCGTTGCAAGTAAATCGGGAGGAACAGCCGAAGTCAACGCGGCGTTCGATACCTTTTGGAAATTGAGCAAAGGAGATGGCTCACGGTTTATCGCCATATCAGATGCTAATACTTCGTTGGCGCAACTCGCACGCGAGCGCGGTTTCCGAAAGGTCTTTTCAGCTGATGAAACAGTCGGCGGGCGTTATTCTGCATTGACCGATTTTGGCATGGTTCCGGCTGCGTTACTTGGGTTGGATCTTGGTCGTTTACTCGAACGTGCAGACTGGATGAAGAATCAATGCTTAAAAGACCTGCCTACAGCGCGAAATCCGGGGATCGCTTTAGGAGCGATAATTGGAGAATCCGCCCTGGCTGGCCGGAATAAATTGACGATCCTTGCAGATAAAACCTTGTTCGCATTAACTGGTTGGATCGAACAAATCGTTGCTGAATCCAGCGGCAAGGATGGTAAGGGTATATTGCCGGTACCCTTGGAACCCTTAGATATGCCCGAAGTCTATGGGAATGACCGCTTATTTGTTTATTTACGCCAATCCGGCGAATTGGACAATGGTGTGGCGGTTTTGCGGGCAGCAGGATTCCCGGTCATTGAGTTTGCGATTTCTGACCCTTATGATGCCGGAGCAGAGTTTTTCCGGTG
>CAZPCR010000476.1:0-2720 GCA_964585035.1 uncultured Anaerolineaceae bacterium | reverse complement strand
CGCCCGACATCTGGTGCGGATACTCGTCCAGGCGTTCATGCCGGATACCCAGCTTCTCGACAAGTTCCTCGGCCCGCGTGCGCGCGGCGGCATCCGAGGTGCCCGGTTCATGGGTGTGGATAGTTTCCGTCAAATGGTCAATGATGCGTTGGACCGGGTTGAGCGAGGTCATCGGGTCCTGAAAGACCATACCGATTTCCGCGCCCCGTATGTCCGGCATTTCTTCTTCCGACAATTTCATCAGGTCGCGTCCATCGAAGAGCAGTTGGCCGCCTGAATTGCGGGCCGGGCCGGTATGCAAGCGCATTAAAGCTTTGCCAAGTGTTGATTTACCGCAGCCCGATTCTCCCACCAGCCCGAGTATTTCACCGCGGCGGATGTCAAGCGAAATATCGTCAACAGCCTTGACAACGCCGGCGCGGGTCTGGTACTCCACCGTTAAATTCCGAATCGAATAAAGGATATCGTCAGGCATTAGCGTTCCCTCAACTTGGGATTAAATATCTCGGTCAGGCCTTCACCCATCATGGAGAAAGCCAGGACGACCAGCAGGATAGCCAGACCAGGGAATGTAATCATCCACCAGGCAGTCTGGATAAAACGCTGGCCGCGTGCCAGGTCGATACCCCAATCGGCGATCGTGGGGGGCAGTCCCAAACCAAGGAAGGAGAGGCCGGCTCCGGTCAGTATCGCGTCGGCTATGTTGACCGAGAAAATAATCGCTACCGAAGGGATGACGTTGGGGAAGATATATTTTTGAAGGATTTCCATCCTGCGTGCCCCAATGCTCCGCGCAGCCTCTACATACACTTCCTCTTTCACAGACAGAGTCTGCCCACGCACAATTCGGTAATAGGTAGGGATATACAGGACGGCGATGGCTACGATCACATTGAAAATGCTGGGACCCAGCACGGCGGTAATAGCGATCGCCAGGATGAGGCCGGGAAAAGCGTAGAGGCTGTCCATCACCAGGCTTACCAGACGATCAAATGCGCCGCCGACAAAACCCGCGAACAAGCCCAGGGGGACACCCAGCAACAGCGCCACGATGGAGGAACTAAACCCAATCAGTATGGCTATGCGCGTGCCCCATAACAGGCGGCTTAAGACATCCTGGCCAATATCATTTGTCCCCAGAATAAAACCTCCGGCGTTGGCGGTCCCACCGGTGATACTTTGTGCCTCGCGCAGGGTTGGGAAATGGGTCGAAATTGTTTTCCATTCAGTTGACTGGATGACAGCCGCCTCGTCTTTCCCGTCCAGGATTGCCTGAAGCGCCTCTTCGTCGCTGGCATAGCGGTCGATCTGCGGCCGCAGGCGGAGGCCGCCGGGTTCATTTTTGACCTGCTCATCAATAACCTGAGCTTGTTCATTTAATGCGCTGCCGGTCGGCACGCCCTGCACGACAGCCACTTGTGGGCGTGGCTGACCCTCGGGCACTGCCAGATCCTTTAGAGTGTTGAACGGTGAATCTTTTGGCACGATGATAATCGGCAGATCTGGGTGCTCGTTAGGCGCCAGGAATCTCGGCCCGACCAATGCGTCAGGTGCATAAGGTGCAAACCAATTGGGGAAAAGTGCAATCACCACGAACCCCACGACCATCAGGGTCGAAATCATGACGAACCACCAGTCAGCACCGTACCAGCGGCGCGCCTGAAAGATGCGCCGCACTAAACCTACTTTTTGAAGTTCGTCTTCCCAGCTCTCGGCTTCGGCAGAGATTTCCGGAGGTTGTTCTTGAATTGCAGTCACTGATTAATACCTCACACGCGGATCGACCAGAGAATAGATCACATCCACGGCCAGACTGATCAACGCCACCATGATAGCAAACACCGTAATCACGCTTTGCACAGCCGTGTAGTCGCGTGAAGAAATCCGTTCCACCAGGTAACTTCCCATACCGGGCCAGGAGAAGACAGTTTCCGTCAGGACTGCGCCTGCCAGCAAGATAGCCACCTGCAGGCCGATCAGGGTGATCACCGGAATCATGGCGTTCTTCAGTGCATGTCCATAGACCAATACGCGTTCGCGAATGCCGCGGGCACGAGCGGCGGAGATGTAATCGGCCTGCAAGGTCTCGATCACATTGATGCGGGTCATGCGCACAAACACTCCCGAAAGGATGAGGCCCAGCGTGATCGTGGGCAGCACAAGGTGCTGCAAGACCGAGAAAAAGGCCGGCCAATTGCCGCTGAGGATGGCGTCCACAGAGTACAAGTTCGTGATATGCGGGAGGGTTGACCCCATGACCGGATCGATCCTGCCGGAAATTGGGAGCCATTTGAGTTGAACCCCGAATAGGAGTTGAAGGATGAGCCCAAACCAGAAGATGGGCAATGAATAAATAACCACAGAATAAATGCGCCAAAGATAATCGCTGGTACGTTTGCGATGGGCGGCCGCATATGTGCCGCCCCAGACCCCGACCAGCAGCGCCAACGCCGCGGACGGGATCACCAATTCCAACGTGGCGGGGAAACGCTCGCTCATTTCGTCAACGATCGGGCGATGGCCGCCGATCAGCGAATTTCCAAAATGAAGAGTAACCATATCGACAAGGAATTTGCCATATTGCACAGCGATGGGCTCGTCGAGTCCGAGTTCCTTGCGAATCTGTGCGATTTCCTGCGGACTCCCTTTGGGACCCAGGGCAGAACGCACCGGGTCTCCCGGTAAAATGCGCAAGATAAAGAAAACCAACGTAGCCAAGA
>CAZPCR010000475.1:0-2723 GCA_964585035.1 uncultured Anaerolineaceae bacterium | reverse complement strand
TTTTCAGGCGAATGTTTTTCACTATAACTGGTAAAACCGCGGATATCAGCAAACAGGATTGTGATATCTAATTTCTTTCCGCCGATCTGCAGGCTGTTCGGGTCAAGCTGATCGAGCACAGCAGGGGAAACCATTCTTTCGAGCAGCCTGCGCTGTCCTTCGAGTTTCTTACGTTCCGTCAGGTCGTCGAGCACAATGGCAATGCCCTGTGTTTTTTGCCCCGCGTCTTTCAGGGGAGATAAATTCAAACGCCAGTCCATGTTGCCGCGCTTAGGGTCGACGTGACTTATCTCAAGATCGATGACTGGCTTGTCTGTTGAAAGAACACCATCCAAATGGGGTCCAATCTCTTTCGAGATGGAAATCAGCACTTCATCGAGGTGGTGACCGAGTATGTTAGGCATTGTCAGCCCCAGGATCGCTTCCCCGGCACGGTTACACAGCATAACCTGGTTCTGGATATCCGCTGTGATCACACCGCTGGCAATGGATGCAAAGACGTTGTCCATCAGGTTTTTAAGACCGGTCACTTCGGCAAGGGTTTGCCGGAGCGAGGCAAACAAGCGGGCATTATCTATGGCAACCGCGGCCTGGTTTGAAAAATCAACCAAAAGATCACGTTCAGCCTCGGCGAAGATACCGCTGCGGATGCGGTTATCTGCATAAATGGCACCGATCAGATCGTTCTTTACTTTGAGTGGAACGCATAAGATCGAGCGCAAATTAAGAGCGACGATACTCTCCTGCCCGACGAAACGCTGGTCTTCCTGGGCATTGGTGGTTATGACCGGTTCCCCCGAATCGATCACTTTTTGGATGATCGTGCGGCTGGTGGCTGCTTCGCCGGATTTGATGGATTCCTGTTCCCAGTTGCGGGCTACCCGAGTTACCATTTCGCCTTTTTCATTGCGCAGCATCAGAAAACCGCGCTCGGCACGAGTCAGGCGCACAATATTGTCCATTACGATGCGTAATACTTCGTCGAGTTCAAGCGAGGAGTTGACCACCCCTCCAATTTTTGCCAGCGCCATTGAATTGCTTTTTTCGGCCTCGAACTCCTGGATCTTATCGCCGATGCGGTTCAATGTGTCTGCGAGGTTGTTCAGGTCCTCGATGGTGTTGGCAGGCAGGTCGCGGGGTTTTTTCTTAATAAAGGTATCGCGCAATTTTCCGGCCTGCATGGCAAGCGTATTTATCTGTCCGTGGAGTGTGGCAGGGTTGGACTTGTCTGGAGCCATATTTACTGGTTACCTTATATCCTGGAAAAATTCCGTAAACGATAGCAAATATTATTTAATGTCCTAACCTAAAGTATACATCACCCCAGCACCCCTCTGATATGCTACTCGATCCCCTAAATGGGATAAAGAGGATTCGGTACTAAATGTCGGGGTTGTGAGCAGATATGAAATCATCTATACGGGCGCGTAGGATATGCAGCACGATCGAAACGCTAGAGCGGCGGGCGCGCGCCAGGTCAGCAGCTCGCGCGGTAAACAGCCCTGCCTCAAACTCGTACGTCAGTGCATCGATTGCCATTACCGCCGAGGGCAGCAGCTTCTTTAATAACAAGCTCCGTTCCGCGGGAGTGGCGTCCACCGGCTGAGGTTTACCAAGTTGGTTCAGGCTCCAATTGATAACTGCGAATGAACGCTCGATCGGTTCCGATTGATTCCAGCGCGCCCAGGTTTCAACCCATTTCGGTGGAGTGATACCACCTTTTTCGAGAGTCTTCGATAAATAAACCGGTACATAAGTTAACACTTGATACCGTCGTAAAAGGAATATAGCCGCGAACACCCCAATGATTATCGAAGAAATGGTTAGGACGCGGCCGGGAAGGGTCTGTGTAAAGAGGGGTATCTTAACATTTTTAGATTTGTCGTTCGGTAGTCCGCCCAATTTCCCGATCGGTTTCCGAGGAGGTGCAATAATACTGGAACCTGGTCCACTTGTTAGGAGGGACACATCCGGACGGACGAGAGTATCCTGGCTTACGGTTGGCTCGAACTCCACCCAACCGATTCCGGGAAAATAAACTTCGGGCCATGCGTGAGCATCGCGCTGGCGGACGATATAATCGCCGTCCTGGTATTGCCCCTGTGCAAATCCCACCGCCAAGCGCGCGGGAATACCGATCGAGCGCAGCATCAACACCTCTGCCGAGGCGTAATAATTGCAAAAGCCCTTTTTGTAATCAAATAACACCCATAGGACTGGGTCACGGCCTGCAGGCGGTTCTGGCAGGCTTGCAGCATATTGAATATTCGCACGCAGGTAGTTTGTAATCGCCTGGGCTTTATCATATGGATCATCTTGTGAAGTGGAAACTTGATCAGCCAGGTCTTTTAAATCAGGTTGGATGTTATCAGGGACTTCAAGATAACGATCTTTGACCCATTGTGGATACTGTATACCGGCACTGCGCAACTGTTGAATATCTGGATCAGCGATCTCTGCCCGAACCTGGTATTGTTCTCCGGCCTTAATAGTGAGGGATGTCTCCCAGGTCAGGACGTCGTCGAGTTTTGTGTCGGTAACTGCGGCGATAACGTTTCCTGGCTTATCGACCCAAACGGGCTGGGATGGAGTGTAAATCAGGCTTTGCGATGGAAATTGGATAGTGAACCGTAGTGATGCCTCCGAGCGATTCCCAGGATCTGGTATTTTTAAGTCGGCATTGTTCGGTTGAAAACTCAGACTGGTAGCGGGTGAATTGGACC
>CAZPCR010000474.1:0-2729 GCA_964585035.1 uncultured Anaerolineaceae bacterium | reverse complement strand
AAATGATCCTAGAGGACCAGGTTGATAGCGCGATTAAGATCAAACCCACAAAACCTCGTCGTGAGATTAAATGATTGACTTTACATGGGAAGATCCTGGGTGTCTCAAAATTTGATTCGATCTATCGGATGCTAATCAAGTCAAGAGGAGGATGAGATGAAACCATTCCGCAAGAATGTAGCTATTGCCATTGATGGAGGCGGGATTCGAGGAGTGATTGTTACAAAAGCACTCAGCATGCTCGAAAAAGAACTCAACCAACCACTCCATAATATATTCCGCCTGACGGCCGGCACGTCCACCGGCTCGATCATTGCAGCCGGTCTCGCCAGCGGGTTGACCGCTGAACATCTCAACCAGATGTATCTCAGGTTGGGCCGGGAGATCTTCAAGAAGGGTTTTAACACGGCCTTCTGGTTTCTTTTTAATCACCGGTACCCACAGGCGCCTCTCAAAAAAGCTTTAATCACTTATTTTGGCGATAAAACCGTGGGAGATGTATGGAAGGGAGATCCGCCTACCGATCTCATCCTTACCACCTTTGACACTGTGGAAAACCGCACGCGTTTTGTCAAATCCTATAAGTCGAAATATAAGAAATGGTCTTTGGTCGATGCAATCCTGGCATCCACCGCTGCACCAACCTATTTTCCTTCCGTCGATGGGAGTTTCATTGACGGCGGCGTCGGCTCCTATAACAATCCGTGTTATCTGGCTGCTTACGAAATTCAATTTATTCTGCCCTGGAAGTTCGAAGAGACCACCCTCATCAGTATCGGTACGGGACGAGATCCAGGTAATATAAAAAAAGGCCAGGTGGACCGTTTCCTCCCCATTCAATATATCAACCCGCTGTTGGATGCTTTTATTCACTCAGCGGCAGATCAACAAGTGGACCTAGTTAAAAAGTTATTCAAGAAGCTGGATTTTCGCCGCTTCCAGGTGGATATGGAAGTCCCCATCGCGTTGGATGACGACTCTCAGATTCCTTTATTGATCCGTTACGGGGAACAACTTGGAAAAATGATCCTGAGTGACGATACTGACCGTGCCCAGCGCATCATCCCCGATCAAATGTCTTCGTCTAAAGGATTAACATCGCATCGCCAAACGAGAAAAAGCGATAGCCTGCTCGCTTCGCGATCTCGTAGGTCTCCAGTACCCGCGCGCGCTGCGCGAAAGCGCTGACCAGCATGATCAATGTGGACTTCGGTAGGTGAAAGTTGGTGAGCATGGCATCCACGACTGTGAACTTATAGCCAGGCAGGATGAATAGGCTCGTGGAACCGGTGTAGGGTTTGATATCATTTCGCCCGGCTTCTCCCGCTGACTCGAGAGTTCTCACCGAGGTTGTTCCCACGGCGATCACTCTTCCACCGGAACCGCGTGTTTCGTTAATAAGATCCGCGGTCTCCTGCGGCAGTTCGCACCATTCGGTATGGATCTTGTGTTCTTCGGGGTTATTTTCCATCACAGGCGCAAAAGTATCGAGTCCTACATGCAAGGTAACATAGGCGATCCTGACACCCTGCTCTTGCAGCTCTTTCATTAATCGAGGTGTGAAGTGCAGACCTGCAGTTGGCGCAGCGGCAGAACCCGGTTGGCGCGCGTAGACAGTTTGATACCGTTCAGGGTCGTTCAATTTTTCGTGAATATAAGGTGGTAATGGAACATTACCCACTCGAGGAAAAAAAGGTTCAATAGGCTGGGTAAACCGTATGCGTCTCTCAGCACCCCTCAACTCTTCGACAATCTCTGCATGCAGTTCCAAGTCTCCCCACTTCGTTGACCCGTTTGGGGCTGAGGAGTCGTCGGATTCTACGATCAAGCCTGTGCCTGCGTGCAGCGCCTTTCCTCCTACGATACATCGCCAGGTCAGCTCATCTTCGCGGCGCAGGAGCAATAGCTCAACTCGTCCGCCCGTTTCTTTTCGTGCATAAATACGAGCCGGGATGACCCTGGTTTCATTCAACACCAGCAAATCGCCCTTACGTAGGTACTCCCCCACCTGGCGAAAGATCTGATGCTCGACCTGACCGGTATCTCGATGCAATACCAATAATCGCGATGAATCGCGCGGCTCAACAGGTTTTTGAGCGATAAAAGATTCAGGAAGGTCGAAATCGAAGTCGGAGGTTTTCATAAATTTATATTTGCAGAATCACCAAGGGCTTGGTTTTGGCCGAGCGCCTTATTTGTAGCTTGATCGTTATTGAAAAGTTACAGAAACCACTTCACTCCTACTTATGGAAAAAGCGAACAATAATATTCAAAAGCACTGTTAATACAACCGACACAAGGATGGATGTAACAATTGGGAAATAGAATGATCCGTTCGTCCCTTCGATGCGAACATCACCCGGCAGGCGGCCCAATGGTAACCCCAACCTGGCAGCTAGATAGAACCCGCCTCCGAGCAGAATCAAAATAACCCCTCCGATGATCAGATACCTGCCAATATTTTCCATCATGCCAGGACTCCACTCACTACTTTCTAAACACTATTCTCTATCCTTCTATATCAAACGCGGCTGCGCGCCTTCGTTATACGGCAAGTTGAGATGCTCATAAGCAGACTTGGTGGCTACACGCCCTTGGGGTGTTCGGTCGAGGAATCCCAGCTGCAATAGGTACGGCTCAACCACATCCATGATTGTGTCTTGCTCCTCGCTGATCGAGGCGGCGATCGTGTTCAGGCCGACCGGCCCACCGTTGTATTTCTCGATGAT
>CAZPCR010000473.1:0-2744 GCA_964585035.1 uncultured Anaerolineaceae bacterium | reverse complement strand
AACGCATGATCACTCAGGTATTTGTAACCGGCATCGGGAAATATTGTAACAACCACGCCTTCGTCCAATTCGGAGGCAACCTGCAAAGCAGCAACAGCTGCCGCGCCGGAAGAGATACCGACGAACAACCCCTCTTTGCGCGCTAATTCCCTGACCATTTCATAAGCCTGTTCGGTTTGTACCTCGATGCCGCGGTCAGCAAATGAAGGGTCATAAATACCGGGTTGGATCGCGCTTTGCATATGCTTGAGACCTTCAAGGCCATGAAAGGATGCATCCGGTTGAACGGCAACGATCCTTACATCCAATAACTGATCCCGCAAATAACGGCCAATACCCATCATTGTTCCTGATGTGCCAAGCCCTGCAATCAGATGAGTGATCTTGCTGTTTGTTTGATTGACAATCTCAGGACCGGTGGTTAGATAATGCGCCTGCCAATTGGCGGGGTTGTTATACTGGTTTGCATACCAATACAGGTTGGGTTTATCGGCGGCCATTGTCCTGGCTGCTAGAATGGCGCCATCCGATCCTTCGGAAGGATCGGATAATATAACTTCCGCGCCGAGCGCCCGCAGAATGGTCATTCTCTCCGGGCTTGCATTCGCAGGTAGGCATAAAGTAATGGGTATGCCCATTGCCGCACCGAAGGTTGCATACGAGATACCCATATTTCCGGAGGTCGAATCGAGTAAACGTTTCCCAGGAACCAGGTCTTTGTTAGCAATTGCCGTCCGGATTATATTAACCGCAGGGCGATCCTTAACCGAGCCGCCGGGATTAAACCATTCTGCCTTCGCTAAAACCCGAACACCGGGTTTAAGGTCCCCATCCATGTGTGTGAGCGCTAAAAGAGGCGTATTACCAACACGCGACTCTAGAGTGTCATACTCCCGGGACCTTAGCTGATATTTTTGAATTTGCGAAACGGTCATTGATCTCCATAAATAAAAACAGCCAACGCAAACAAAAAGGACGCATGCAAACGCCGCGCGATTCGACAATCTTCGAATGCGGAGTCGTACACCGTCCTTCTGTATCGTTGGCTGAATTTTTCAGAAAGGCGGTGTTACGAACCCCGCCTTCTACATGTGCAATGGTTGGTAAACATTGATTTTTGAATTTCCTATATAAATTTGATATATATTTTACAAATTTTGCAGGATTTGTCAAGTTTATTCATAAATCGTCATTTATATCCAATTCAAAAATCCGGACATAAAATCATATCGTTTGATTGACGACGAAATCAGGGTAATCCTTACCTCATTATTGCAAATAAAAGGAGCCCCGAGCTTTTGGGCTCGGGGCTCTCTTGGTATAGGTTCGGAAAATTATTCTTCTTTCTTTGCTTCCATCTCTTTTTTGTGAGCTTCAACGATCGTCCCTGCAATTTGAGTCGGGACGATGTCGTAATGATCGAGCTCCATCGTATAATATCCTCGTCCCCCCGTTAAAGACCGCAGTTGGGACGTATATCTCAACATTTCAGCAAGTGGCACATGCGCCACTACAACAGTGCTGCCATGTTCAGAATCAGTTCCCTGTACACGGCCTCGGCGCGTATTCAGATCGCTCATAACGTCGCCCATATGTAGGTCTGGCACTACGATCCGCACGTTCATGATCGGCTCAAAGAGCACTGGCCCGGCATCCTGGACCGCCAGTTTGAATGCTTCTCGCCCGGCTATCTCGAAAGCGACCGGTTTTGAGTCCACCGGGTGCTCCTTGCCGTCATATACGACGACCTTGACATTGCTCATCGGATACCCTGCAAAAGCCCCATGAGATAAGGTCGCTGAAATACCTTTTTCAATGGCAGGCAGGTAGGATTTGGATAAATTCATACCGACCAGTTCGTCCGTAAATTCGAAATCTGCAGAAGGTAAAGGTTCAATCCGCAAATGTACTTCCCCAAATTGCCCGGAGCCTCCGGATTGTTTTTTATGCCGATACTGCGCCGAAGCCTTCTTTGTAATTCCTTCGCGATAAGGAACCTTCGGTTCATGATGAACTAAACCTACCTGGAATTTAGCCTGAGCGCGATGTATTGCAACATCGATATGCTGATCCCCCATTCCCTGTAACAACGTTTCGCCGGTGGCGTGTTCGTTATGCCAGGAAAGGGTCATATCTTCTTCACACAAACGGGTGAGCGTCGGTGTGATCTTGGCTGCATCGGCCTGGGTTTTTGGAGTGATGGCAACCCTGAATAAAGCCGCGGGAAATTTAGGCGGGGACACGGTGACAGGATGGTTCTTGTCGCACAAAGTATCGCCGGTAGCCGTTACGGTTAACTTTGCTACCGTACCTAGATCACCTGCGTGGATTGTCTTGATTGCGATCTGTTCCTTGCCGCGTTGCAAATGCAATCCGGCCATGCGTTCTTCTGTTGCCTTATTCTGGTTCCAGGCGCGCGCCTCCCCCTGGATTGAACCGGAGATCAGGCGAAAATATGTCATCTTTCCTACAAATGGGTCTGCTGTTGTCTTCCAAACATACGCGGTCAACAAGCCGGAATCCGAGGCCGCCAATTTCTCCTCTCCATCTTTACCCTTGACGAGACGAGCGGGAGCCTGCGCAGGTGATGGCAGGAGGTCCACAATGCCGTTAAGCAGCGGAATAATACCGATCTCGTGACCGCCTGCCGCACAGTAAACTGGAACGAATGCCCCGGAATGCACAACCTCTTTTAAACCGCGGATCAACTCTTGGTCGGTTAGGGAGCCATTTTCAACATATTT
>CAZPCR010000472.1:0-2750 GCA_964585035.1 uncultured Anaerolineaceae bacterium | reverse complement strand
CTAGCTCACTGTTTTGGAAAAGTGGTATGGTTTCCCTCAACCAATCCGGTTTGGGAACAAAATCGGCATCAAAGATGGCTATAAAATCACCGGTCGCACGGGATAATCCTTCATCCAAAGCACCGGCTTTATAGCCTTTGCGGTTCGTGCGATGAATCCATTCAATGTTGACGCCGATCGCTTTATATTTATCCACCAGTCGATGCACAAGTACAGCGGTCTCATCGGTCGAGTCGTCCAATACTTGTATTTGCAGGCACTCAGCCGGATAATCCAATTGTGTTATGGCATTTAAAAGGCGCTCTACTGTATATTTTTCATTGAAGATTGGGAGCTGGATGGTTACAGATGGCCATTCTCCAAGGGGAAATACATCCTGTTTATTTCTAAGCGTTTTCTTAATGCGTAAATAAAGAAAAGCATTAACCATATTGTTTATCCCGTAAAGGGCTAGCCATACTATGATGATAAGATAAATAACTGCAAGCAGACCGCTGAGGATTTGCAACAAAATACTACTATTGAAAAATAGTAAGGGGTAACTGATCATTCAATTCTCTCCTTCCGTTCCGTAAGTTAATTTCGGCGTTGTATTAATCGGAACGAAATAACGGAGGAGAATGTTACTCGAACCAGTGAAGGATTTATTAAGTTTATATTAAGAGCTTATTAATGTATGGGAATGACTTCCTACCCTTATCAAGGTTACGGACTCGTGATGTAAGACTAAAGTATTTGTCGATAATGCCAATTGAAAAGAAACAGGAACGCCTTAAAGTTACTCAGCTTGATGTCCACAGGAATCTTCGCGCCTATCTATAGTTAGCTATGTTTACATTATGTATCACGCAAGTATGGCGAGAATATCATCTCGCTATGCGTAGGTTTGGTTAAATAATTGCAGCCACTCGTTGGAGATCCAGGTGGCTGCGAATGGATGTAGGATTAGGAGCCTTGCAGAAAAGGATCGGCTTAATTATTCGATCCCTGCATGGGTCTTTTCTGCCAGATGAAAAGCATAATATACATGATAATCAGGGCAGCCAGCCAAAATACGACAGATGATATAACACCCGTTCGCGAGCTGGTATAGATCATCGGGTTATCTTTCAACCACGGCAGGGATTCGGGCATGGGTCTCTTATCGAGGACATAATACAACACATCTTCCAATCCACTAAAGGCGCCAATGAATAAAGCCAGAAGGAAATAGATGCACTCCTTCCATGCATCCCACATGAGGATGATGCCAATGGTTGCATATCCCGCTAGCGATACGAACCAACCTGTATGGTATGTATTCGCATATTTCACAAGTTCATTAGATTCAAAAACGCGCTGCCACACCAGAATGTCTGTTGCGGTGTAAAAGATTATTGCGATGAGCGCCGCAAAAATTGGTCGAAATTTCTTCATAAGTAGTGATTCTCCATCAGGATAGAGATTCAGATTTCAGGTGTCAACCAATATCGTTTGATGTACTATATTTCGCCCATTCTTCTTAAGGTGTTTCGATTCGTATTGATCAAAGTATATACTGCGAGTATTAAAACCATTGCGTAAAAAATAATTACAAAAGTGTTATCAGCCCTATTCTTCCTATACGTTACGTATACAATTGCCATACTTTATCCTTTTCCGTACACATTTAATTCATAATCCGGAAATCCTCATATCCGACCCTACTTTCTCCTTATTTGTGGTTAAATTGCAGATATGCGTTATATATATTTTTCTCCTCACCTTGATGATGCTGTTCTCTCTGCTGGTGGCTTGATTTCGGACCAGACCAGATCGGGGATCCCGGTTGAGATTTGGACATTCATGTCCGGGGTTCCAGATGATGAGCAGTTGACGGATTTTGCCCGATCAATGCATAAGATGTGGGGCACCACTAGCGCAAAGGAGACGATACAAATAAGGCGTGAAGAAGACAGGCAGGCCGCCTCACGCGTGGGAGCGAAGGCTGTCCACTTTGATTTTCTTGATTGCATTTATCGACGCGGAAAAAATGGGGAAGCGTTATATGACTCGGCGGTATTTATCTCGCCCTGTGCGGAAGATGAGGATTTACCTGCCCAGATCGCCCAGACAATGGTTGCTTGGCTTAAACCGGATGACGTGGTTGTTTCGCAGCTGGCTATCGGAGGGCATGTTGATCATATTCTGGTGCGGAAAGCGGCCGAGATGCTTAAGCGTCAGCTCGTTTTTGACTTGGATATCCCCTATCTATTTGACCATCCCGAGGACTTAAGGCCTAAAACGGTCGGAATGAGGGATTCACTTCAACCGGTTTCGGAGTTCGGCTTGGAGATTTGGCTGGAGGCTAGCAAGGCTTATGTCTCCCAACTGGGATCCTTATTCGAAAGTATAGATTCAATGCGGGAAAGAGTGCGTGCCTACTGGTTGGAAGAACGGGGTATCCGATTCTGGAGAATTTGAACAGACAATCGAGACGGGTCTTGATTCGCCCTTGAATCCATGATATATTAAGCCCGCCTTGGGATTGACAAAGGCACGTTTATCATTGCATCCTGTACGGGATGCATATTCTTTCATAAGGAAAGTATTATGCCAACCAAATTCCTGACTAGGGAAGGCTTCCAGAAGCTTCAGGATGAACTAGACCACTTGCGAACCGTCAAGCGGCAGGAAGTGGCCGAACGCCTGCATGAGGCAATGGAAGGCGGTGAATTGATTGAAAATGCCGAATATGAGGCTGCCAAGAATGAGCAGGCCTTTGTTGAAGG
>CAZPCR010000471.1:0-2759 GCA_964585035.1 uncultured Anaerolineaceae bacterium | reverse complement strand
ATACTATGCGTCGGATGTTTGGATTTTTGATCGGGATCATGGTCGGCGCGCTGGTGGGCTCGACGCTGGCGCTTCTGCTTGCTCCGGAAACCGGGGAAAAACTCCGCAGCGAGATCCGTACTCGTGGGGAAGGTCTGATTTCAGACGTCCGTCATGCCGCGGACGCGCGCCGTATAGAGCTGACTGATCGGCTTGATACTCTACGAGCGCCCCGTTCGGTTCAGAATTAATTATCTGAGTGTTCTGATAAGACAGGAAAACGCATCACCGAGGAAATATTGGCAATGGAGCGTGCTTAAGCTCCTTAGCTTAATGCGTTTTCTCCATTAAAAAGTCCGGCCCTTCCCCCTGGCGATTATGGTCTGATAGAACCCTGCAACCTGTGGCATGCACCGTGAATACTCGGCGCGCTCGGCGATCAATTTTTTGTTCAGGCCTGCGGCTTGTGTTCGCAGGTTTTTGTTTTCAATGGCATTGAGCAGGGAGGCGGCCAGCTTTTGTGGATCCGTGGCATCGGTCAGCAAACCGTTCTTGCCTGATGTGATCCATTCACGAATGGATTCCAGATCTCCTGCGACAGGGAAACAGCCACAGGCCATACCTTCCAATAAAGAATTAGGCGTGCCATCGTGAACGCTTGGCGAAACGACCACCTGTGACCGGCGGAAAACTTCCGCCATTTGAGCGTGCGGCAATGGGGGCAGTAACTCGACGGAGCCACTAAGGTTTAGTTGTTGGATCGAACGCAGAGCTTGCGGCTCGCCGGCCATTGCGGCACAGATAAATTTCGCGTCCGGCCGCTTCGCAAGTACGAGGGCAATGGCTTGAAAGAAAACTTCGTTACGCACGTATGTCCGGGCGCCGCGTGGATTGAATACCACTGGTTCATCTATTGCCGCTGACGGCGGATAAAACACCTCTGTCCGAATACCGCCGTTGCCGGGTGTGACCAGTTGCGGCCGGGAAGGAGTAAATCCCCATTGTTTACCCAACCTAATATCGCGCTGGCAATCGGCATGGAGAGCATCCGCGACTCGCATGGTCCACGAGGTGTAATGTCGCATAAGCGAGTTGGCTGGTGCATGCAGTGTGAAGTCATTGCCCCAAACTGAAACGAGCAGAGGAACGCCTGTATAGGCGTCCGCAGCCAGCATACCTTCATAAGGGATCCTCATTGCATGTACGAGATCGGGTTTGACGTGTTCGATGAAAGCTCGTAATTTTTGCGAGGCGCGGGAAATGGTCAGCGGACCGAGGGAATGCCTTATCACAGCCAGGTGATTAAGCCGCAGCCCCAGATAGGACGTCTTGCCGGATGTTTTTTTTGTGTTTGTTCTATTGCTGAATGCCACTGGCGTGATCTCAAGCCCGGCAAGCGGAAAACTTACGGAACAAGTAAACGGTGAGGCAAGGTAAACTTCATCGCCTCGTTCGACAAAATATTCAATCCAGTTTTGGGCGATGGGTGAGCGTCCGTCGGCTACAAAAAGTAATCGCATGAGGCCACTATACCAGAAGTTTCCCATATAAGGTAAGCCGTAGTATTATTGGGGTTGCGAGGAATGGAAAGCCATCGTTATTTGTCTATGCAATAAAGGTTTGTTGAGGGACATTCACAGCAGTAGCAAAAAACCACGGATGGATTTCTACAGGTACCTTAAAGCTATCGGCTTTACACCTGAAAATCTTATTTCAAAGAGGAAAATCATGAAACAAATTTGTGTCGTCGGTGTGGGTTACGTTGGTCTTGTGACCGGAGCCTGTTTTGCCGACCTCGGCAACAAAGTCGCTGCACTGGACGTGGATGAGAAACGCGTCGAAAACCTAAAAAAAGGCATCATGCCAATTTATGAGCCAGGGCTCGATGAGTTGGTCACGCGCAACGTTAAAGCGGGCAGGCTCTCGTTCACCACATCTTATGCTGAGGCGATGAATGGGGCTGAGTTTGCCTTTATCGCAGTGGGCACGCCTTCGGGCGTAAACGGGGAGGCCGACTTGCAATATGTGGCTGCCGCCGCAAAATCCATAGCCGAGAATATGAAAGAGGCGCTGGTTATCATCAATAAGTCCACAGTTCCGATCGGGACCGGGGACTGGGTCGCCGATATTGTAAAGGGTGCCCAACCCAAGGCGATCCCGTTCTCTGTTGTCTCCTGCCCTGAATTCCTTCGAGAAGGTTCGGCGATTGGCGATTTCATGAGTCCGCATCGTACTGTGATCGGCTCCCTCCATCGCGATGCGGCTGAGAAGGTCGCCCAGTTGCACCTGCCTTTGCGCGCGCCGATTGTGATCACAGACCTGCGCACAGCAGAGATGATCAAGTACGCCTCCAACGCTTTCCTTGCAACGAAAATATCCTTCATGAACGAACTGGCCGACCTGTGTGAATGTGTCGGTGCGGATATCAAGGAAGTCGCTGCCGGAATGGGCTACGATGCACGCATCGGTCGGCATTTTCTAGATGCCGGTCTCGGTTGGGGTGGATCGTGCTTCCCGAAAGATGTGAAAGCGCTGGCGTATATGGCCAAGGAGAAAGGTCTTAACCCTCGCATCCTGGACTCAGTTACACAGGTCAATTACGATCGTCGCAGCGAGGTCGTCAAGCATATGGATAACATGACCGGTGGATTGAAAGGCAAGACGATCGGTCTGTTCGGCTTGGCTTTCAAGCCGAACACAGATGACATGCGCGAAGCGCCGTCCATAGATATCGCCGAGCATTTAACGAAAGCCGGAGCGAAAGTCCGCGGGTATGACCC
>CAZPCR010000470.1:0-2759 GCA_964585035.1 uncultured Anaerolineaceae bacterium | reverse complement strand
CATGTGCAACCGCCAATAAGGCAGCTCAGGCATGGGATAAACGTACAGATGTCCCCCATAGTCGAAGAAGCCGCGCTCTTTATACATGACTTGATAAAGATATTCAGGTTTGTAATCCAATACGCGGCTATGGAGAACAATATCCTGGCTGCGCGCGATCACAGTCAACGGATCAAGTTGAACGGCTTCACAAGCCAGCAGGGCTTGCCGGGTTCCTCGCTTGCCTTTCCAGCGGCGGCCCGGCCATAACCCTTGACGCCCAAGTACGAAGCGTCGCGCGGTCTGTTTTGAAATGACAATGGGATTCATAAGATCATTCCATCCCTATGATTTTTAGGACCAGGAATAACTACAGGAATATTGATTTGCAAAAAGTGGAAAAACGGACCGGTATTGAGATAGCCGGGATCACGGAACCGCGGATTCGGATCTGGCTTTTTCCATTAACCTGCAGAACGAGCATAGGTCCGACGTGGAAGTGGGCTGGCCGCAATTGGGACATGGATGGAGGTGCAACGGACCGGTTTCCGTCTCCCTGGTGGGGTTTGCAAACAAACCATTCCGGCGGGCCTCCAGGAAACTCAAATAAAAGGTAAGTTTCGCACCGGGCCGGTCAATCTCCAATTGGTTGAGAAGTTCCTTGTAGTAGATCGAGGTAGAGCCTTCGGCAAAAGGACATTCCTCATAAATATAATCGATGCCGCGCAGGATTGCGTAGGCGGTCATCTCGCGTTCGTAAATCCGGCAGAGCGGTTTAACCTTGCGCGCCAGTCCCGGCGTACCGGGGAGGACGGGTCCTTGCCGCAGCAGGTACTCACCGGACCACTGAAGTGTATTTCCAAACAGGACAGCCGCCTCATCGTCAAGGTTGTGCCCGGTTGCCAGCACATCGTAGCCGAGATCGCGTGCCATACGGTTCATCACGTGGCGTTTGGCCAATCCACAAACGGCACAGGGTTTTCCATGCCCGCGGTGGCTGATCTGAGCCAGTACCGGTATCGGCTGGCCATATTCTTTTTCAACGTCCAGCACATGAAGTTTTAGTGCATGTTCGTTCGCGAATTTTTCGGCCAGGCGGTGCGACTCGCTCGAATAACCAATGCCCTCCTCAATGCCGAGGCCGATGTACAGCCCATCGGCTTGGTAACCTAAACGTACAAGGATGTCCCACAGGGATAGCGAGTCCTTGCCGCCTGAAACCGCGACCAGGATCTTCTCGTCGTATGTGAACATATTATATTTCTTGATAAATCGTTCTGTTTGCTCGGGTACCCATTCAAGGTAATGCTCTTTGCACAGCGCCAGTTTATGCTGGCGCATATTGATCGAAGCTTTTTGACCGCATTTACGACATTTCATGAGATATGGATTTCGATATTCGAGTATCGGTTATTGGAACTGCGTAGACCGGCTTCCACCGGAGATCACCTGTACGAGCTTGATCACCTGACCATCTTGCAATATTTCATCATCCACGATGATTTCGCCGTCGCGCGTGGCGATCACCGACTCGGGATTGATATTGCTCTTTTCCAGTGCAGAGAGCAATGTCATTCCCGGTTTTATTTCATACTCCTTGGCGCGCAGGATCAATTTGACCATAGGTTTTCTATAAAGGTTTTCATTCTACCATAGGTGTCTTGACAAGCGAGGCTGCTTGCCTGTACTATGGTGTTATGCGAATCGGAATGATGGCAGATGCCTACAAACCGCATGTCAGCGGGATCACAAATTACATCGATTTGAATAAACGCTATCTCGAAAAGGCGGGTCACCAGGTGTTCGTTTTCACTTTCGGCGATCAGGATTATCACGATGACGAACGGCAGGTCATCCGCTCGCCGGGACTGCCGATCGTAAATACCGGATACTATTTATCCTTCAATTACAACCGGGCGGCCAGGAAACTCCTGCGGACGATGGACGTAGTCCATGTACATCACCCGTTTTTGAGCGGCCGCCTGGCTTTGCGCTATTGTGAGCCGCTTCGTATACCGATCATTTTCACCAATCACACTCGCTACGACTTGTATGCACAGGCGTACCTCCCCATTCTGCCCGAAGAGATCAGCGATGGTTTTTTACAAGCCTATATGCCGCCCTTCTGTGAAGCCATGAATCTGGTTATCTCCCCTTCCGAAGGCATGGCGGGAATCCTGCGGGGAATGGGCGTAACTGCCCCGATCGCAGTCATCCCCAACGGCGTGGAGCTTCAGCTATTCTACAAAGCCGAACCTCGATCACGGGCCGACTTCGGCTTTAATTCTGGCGACATTCTGCTCATTTACACCGGCCGCATTGCGACCGAAAAAAACCTGTCATTTCTCCTGCAGGCCTTTGCCGGTGTCGCCCAGGCGCTCGATCATGTCTATCTCGTAGTAGTCGGTGGCGGACAAAAACAAATCGAATCCGAAATACAGGAAATTACCGCTAAACTCAAAATCGACCAAAGGGTGCGCTTCACCGGCATGGTAACCTACGAAAATTTACCTTCCTACCTCGCAATGTGTGATGCCTATGTCACAGCTTCGGTGACGGAAGTTCATCCACTTTCCGTTATTGAAGGCATGGCATCGGGACTTCCCATTATGGGAATTGACTCACCGGGCTTGAGCGACACGGTCGAGGACGGTGTGACAGGCTTCCTCGCGACGGAAGAGCTGGCTGCCTTTACCGCCAAATTGACACGTCTCTGCCTGGATGCAAGCCTGCGCAAACAAATGGGCGATGCGGGCCGCCAGGCATCCAAACGCTATGCG